>CAIVZW010000085.1 GCA_903910495.1 uncultured beta proteobacterium | reverse complement strand
TGACTCCTCTACTGCCCGAAACGGCGTGAGTGAGGCTTGCACATAGCGGGCGAGATCCACATCCGCCACGAGGTGCCTCAACGTGCCGAGGATGTCTTGGCTCATGGCGCTGCCTTGGCACTCTCGCGCGCTTTGATGAGAGACACGTTCTCGACGGGGAATACGCGCCAGCGTTTCGCCGGCTGCACCCATTCATCATGGAGACCGATCTCGGCCGTACCCGGCATGAGCTTCACGACAAACTGCGGTATCTTGCCCCGGCCCTCGGGCTGCACTGTGTCACCGAGGTCAAAGGGAATGACAATCCCCTCGTCGGCAACCCACTTCGAGCGGGCGATCTGATACCACTTGCGCCGCAGAGGGCTGGCGTCGGTGAAGATCTCGACGAGCTCGGCGTCCACTTCCCAACCGGCGCGCTCGAGGTCGCGTGCGATGGCATAGCCGTCGTCGGTAAAGCTGTCATCTATCGCCGCGAAAACTGCCGAGCGGATCTCTTCTTTGTCGAGATCATTGCCGCACCATTTCACGACCTGCGGCAGCAATTCATCGGTGATATTTTGGGTGATCTCGTTGTCTCTTTCAGCTGGACCCTTTTCCATTGATTCCGCCTATTCCTGTTTGGTGATTTCAACCTTTTCGCCACTCGCCGATGTGCGGCTTGGGGGCCTCGGGCTTGACCGGCGGCAGTGCTTTCGGCGTGCAAGGGAAGATGCCGGCGTATTGCATGCACAGCTTGTTGGTGGCGCCGTCCATCAATGCAGTGGAACTTGGACAGCCGAGAGCATTGTGAAACGCGATCGATGCGGTGTTGTCGACCTGGACGCAAAAGGTGAACACTCGACCCTTGAGGGGCGTGAGAAGAGCGCGACCAACACCTTGGCGTGGATTGACGACTGCGATTGCCCGGCGCAGCAAATGCCCGCTGCCGAGCACCGTGTAGAAATGGAAGCCCTCGGCAGGGCGGCAGACGTCAACGCGGTACATGGTAGCGCCGGCCTCGCGGCCAGCTAGGTACGCCTGCCAGATCCCCTCGAACCCGGCACCGAGCACGTCAGCGTAGCGCTCCCACAGCGCGGCGATCCATGGGTAGTCTTCCGGTACCGCGGGCTCGATGACGTAGGCGACAGGTGTCGCGGGTGCTGCCGGTGCTGCCGGTACTTCTGGCTCGGCAACTTCCATCTTGATCGGCTCTGGGGCCGATGTCGGTTCCGTGATCGGCTCGGGTGGATCGGGCACAAAGGTCTCGGCGATTTCGGCGATTTCGGTGACCACGGTAACGGCCTCGGGTGGCGCAGTGTAAACCTTCTTGATCGGTTTCATTGGTTGTTCCTTTCCATGAAATTCATGGATTCTACGTTACAATTTGTTGCGCAATCCTACTGGATTGGCATGAACATGTCGAGCATAAGCTTATCGCGAGTACGCAACCGCGCTGCTACTCGCGGCGAGGTTATCGTAGATGCTACGCACTTACCGCTCAAGTACGCGGACAACCCGCCATCACAAGCTGGCGTGATTTTGGTTTTTCGGCATTTCTCCCAATCGCGCACCTCGAAACCGCACCATTTTGTGGCTTCGGCCAACCACAGTGCACCGCATAGCGCGCTCTGCTCGAGGTCTGCCGTAGGGTCGATGCCATGCTTCAAACACCTGTTTAGCGCGACTCCGTGTACCTGGAGCAAACCGCGCTCATTTCGTTTACCGCACGCACTGAGCTGAAAACTGGACTCATGGAATATCATCGAAGTGAGCAACCAGGGATCGCCGTTTGTCGCCTGCGCAGCGGCGTCAACTGCCGCGGCAATGTCTGCGGCAATCGCTCGTCGCGGATCATTCGATGGGGCGTGATCCCGATCAAGTAGTTTGATCACGCCTTCGACTGTTCTCGTTTGTCCCTGCTCCCGTCCCTGAAAGACAACAGACATAGGATTCTCGGAAAGCGGCATTCCAAACGCTTCTTTGCAGAAGAAATAGCACATAAACGCGAGCACAAAAATCATCATAGTTGCTGCCCAGAACATGAGGGGATCGTTGCGTCGTCGAGGCATGGTTGTGCGCCTTTCTCGTTTGCTGTGTCCTGTTGCGCTGGACCTTCCGGAACACAGTCATGGCCTATGGTAGTGGACTA
>CAIVZW010000084.1 GCA_903910495.1 uncultured beta proteobacterium | reverse complement strand
GTCAGGTTGACCTCCGAGATCAGGCCGTCGGTCGTGAGCGTGAGATAGCCGACCGGGGCAAATTCATAGAGTTCGACATAACGGTCACGTGACTCCTCGAGGGCGCTTTGCGCCTGGCGCAGAGTCTCGTTCTGCATTTCGAGTTCGATCTGGTGCACGCGCAGCTCGTGCAGCACCCCGCTGGTGTCGCTGTCGGCGCTGTCGGTAGCGGCCGGCGACACCCGGGCCAGCTGCGCCTCGGCCGCGGCGCGCAGGTCCGGGGCGGAGGGCGTCTGGCCGGCAGGCAGTGTCATGGGGCCGGGCGCGGCTTTTACTGCGAGTTTATTGCTGTCCATGAAGAATTCTCTGCCAAGGTAGGCCTCCCTGCACGCTGTCACGCTGGCAGGATGGAGAGTGACCATATTCAAATATAATATTACAGTCGTTCCTGACGGCTGGCAATAAGAAACTCACAACAGCTTGATGCGGTGTGTAAGCCACTGAAACTGAACTGAAATGGGCACGGGCCAAAACCAAACGGTCAGATCAAGTCTGAACTTCGACATCGTTCACCTGCCGCATTTGCCCTGAAACACTATGCCTAAAAAATAACCGCTTAAGCCGTCGGCTTCCGTACTTGCAGAACAAGCTCGTTTGCCCTCCAGATGGAACCGGTAGCGCCAATGCTTAGCGCCAGAAGGTGTTACTTCAAGGTATAATCCGCCCCCATCTGTGACTTTGATGGGCTTTTCTTCTGGCCTGATGTCCCTGATCTGGGAATCAGTCAGCGTAATGGCCTCCGGCATGAGGTAGAAAGTCCTCGAAAATCCGACGAACACAGGGTTTTAGACGTCATCGCGGGTAGCTAAAAACACCATTTTCAACATACCCGCTTTTATACCCGCATGGTGTTGAGTTGCAGTGCTTCGAATTGAAACGAATTGAAACAAAAACATTATTTATCAGATAGTTATATAATAATGATCTATTCTTAACCGAGCTGATACAACTCTAATGCACATGCAATTTATTCGTAATTTTTCAATCATCGCTCACATCGATCATGGAAAATCAACGCTAGCGGACCGCATCATCCATCTTTGCGGTGGCTTGTCCGACCGCGAAATGGAAGAGCAAGTTCTTGATTCAATGGATATCGAGCGTGAGCGTGGCATCACCATCAAGGCCCAGACGGCATCTCTTCAATACAAATCACGCAGTGGCGAGGTGTACAACCTCAATCTGATCGACACCCCCGGGCACGTGGACTTCTCCTATGAGGTTTCGCGCTCCCTTTCAGCGTGCGAAGGCGCGTTGCTGGTCGTCGATGCTTCACAAGGCGTTGAAGCACAGACCGTAGCCAACTGCTACACCGCAATCGAACTGGGCGTCGAAGTTCTGCCCGTTCTGAACAAGATCGATCTTCCTTCAGCCACGCCGGATATCGCGCGGGAGGAGATCGAGGACGTCATCGGTATCGACGCCTCGCACGCCGTTCTGGCATCAGCCAAGACCGGCCTGGGTGTCGAAGACATTCTGGAAGCGATTATCGAGCGTATTCCTGCGCCTCAGGGCGATCCTGATGCGCCACTCAAGGCCTTGCTGATCGATTCATGGTTTGACAATTACGTCGGTGTCGTGATGCTGGTCCGCGTGGTTGATGGAAGCTTGCGCCCGAAGGACAAGATCCGCCTGATGGCCAGCGATTCAACCCATCTGTGCGAACAGGTCGGAGTATTTACCCCGAAAGCCTTGCCGCGTGATGCCTTGTGTGCCGGCGAAGTGGGTTACATCATTTCCGGAATAAAAGAGTTGCAGGCAGCCAAGGTCGGCGACACGGTGACACTTGCCGACAATCCGGCACGGGAAGCACTGCCCGGGTTCAAGGAAATCAAGTCACAGGTCTTTGCCGGCCTTTATCCCGTCGAGTCCAACCAGTATGATTCCTTGCGCGAATCGCTGGAGAAACTCAAACTCAACGATGCCTCGCTGCATTACGAACCAGAAGTTTCTCAGGCGCTCGGTTTCGGTTTCCGCTGCGGCTTCCTTGGTTTGCTGCACATGGAGATCGTGCAGGAACGACTTGAACGTGAATTTGATCAGGACCTGATCACCACGGCACCGACTGTTGTCTATGAAGTCCTGATGCGCGATGGCAGCATTGTCCAGGTCGAAAACCCGGCAAAGCTGCCGGATCAGACAAAAACCGAAGAAATCCGCGAACCGATCATCACGATTACGGTCTTTGTGCCACAGGAGTATCTCGGCAACGTCATTACCTTGTGCAACCAGAAGCGGGGCAATCAGGTCGACATGACCTACCACGGCCGGCAGGTACAACTTGTTTATGAAATGCCGATGGCCGAGGTCGTCATGGATTTCTTCGACAAGCTGAAATCCATCTCGCGCGGGTATGCTTCACTCGACTATGAGTTCAAGGAATTCAGGGACGCCGATGTCGTCAAGCTGTACATTCTGATCAATGGCGAGAAGGTCGATGCCTTGTCGATGATCGTTCATCGCGCCAATTCAATATATCGGGGACGCGAACTGGCCTCCAAGATGCGCCAGTTGATCCCGCGCCAGATGTACGACGTGGCCATTCAAGCTGCCATCGGTTCAAACATCATCGCCCGGGAAAATGTCAAAGCCATGCGCAAGGACGTGCTGGCCAAATGCTACGGTGGCGACATCACGCGCAAGAAGAAATTGCTCGAGAAACAGAAAGCCGGCAAGAAGCGCATGAAGCAGGTCGGTTCGGTTGAAATTCCGCAGGAAGCGTTTCTCGCTGTGCTGCGTATCGGAAAGTAAGGGAGTATTGGTGTGAATTTTGCGTTGATCCTGTTCTGTCTGTTGCTTGTCAGTGGTGCCATCTGGCTAGCGGATGCTTTCGTCTTTAGCAAGAACAGGGCAGCAGATGCCAAGGACCCCTGGTGGGTGGAGTATGGCGCGAGCTTCTTCCCGGTGATTCTTCTCGTTTTCGTGCTCAGATCCTTTATCGTCGAGCCATTCAAGATCCCCTCGGGCTCGATGATTCCAACGCTTCAGATCGGTGATTTCATTCTGGTCAACAAGTTCACCTACGGAATTCGACTGCCGGTGATCAACAAGAAGATTATCAGCATCGGCGATCCCCAACGTGGCGACGTCATGGTTTTTCGCTTCCCGGAAGATCCGTCGCTCGACTATATCAAACGCGTCATCGGAATTCCGGGGGACCAGGTGGCTTACCAGAACAAGCGGCTCTACATCAACGGGCAGCCACTGGAAACAACGAGATTGGACGATTATCTCCACCCGGAGCGCCTCTATTATTCGAAACAGTTCATCGAAAAAGCCGAGGGCATTGAACACCGTACGCTCAACGACGACGATGCTCCCGGCTTTATTTCCGATGCCACGCAGTTCCCGCATCGAAATAATTGCCTCTACAATAATGCAGGCGTAATCTGCACGGTACCGGTCGGCCATTATTTCATGATGGGTGATAATCGCGACAATAGCCGTGATAGCCGTTTCTGGGGATTTGTTCCGGAAGAGAACATCGTCGGAAAGGCATTTTTCGTCTGGCTTAACTTTGGCGACCTGAAGCGGATTGGCTCATTTAAGTAGAGGGAGTTATTACTATGAACAACCAGCGTGGTGTGGCACTTTCTGGACTGATGTTCTGGGGAATAGTTATTGGGGTAGTCGCCATTCTTGGCATAAAGGTCATGCCAGAAGTTATCGATTACTACAAGATCAAGAAAAGCGTCACGTCAACGGCGACCAATTCCGGCGGCAAAACAGTCGGAGAGATTCGAACCATCTACAGCAAGTACATGGAAATTGAAAATATCCAGACCATTACCCCCGCTGATCTAGATATTTCCAAGGAAGGTAGCAATGTCGTCATTGCCTTTGCCTACGAAAAACGCATCCCTCTGTTCGCCAACGTTAGTCTGGTGATCGACTTCCAGGGTTCATCGTCGGCGCGCGATTAAGGCGAATGAGCAACCGACTCGAGCAGGCGATCGGCCATCAGTTTTCGGACCCGGCCCTGTTTCAGACCGCCCTGACGCATCGCAGCCACAGTTCGCCGCATAACGAGCGACTTGAGTTTCTTGGCGACTCCATCCTCAACGGGGTGATTGCGCGCCAGCTCTTTGAGCGTTTCCCCGACCTGCCGGAGGGCGATCTTTCGCGATTGCGGGCCAATCTTGTGCGCCAGGACAGTCTCCATCAACTGGCATTGGCCTTGTCGCTCGGCAAGTTCCTGCGTCTGGGCGAGGGCGAATTGAAGAGCGGTGGATCGCAACGCCCGTCAATCCTTGCCGATGCTCTCGAAGCCCTGTTTGGCGCTGTCTGGATGGATGCCGGTTTCGATGCCGCGAGCACCGTGATTGTGCGACTGTATGCCGATATGCTGACCGCCATCGTCCCCGGACAACCGATCAAGGACGCCAAGACACGCCTGCAGGAATATTTGCAGGGCCGGCGCCTGCCGCTGCCAAGATATTCACTGACCGCTACCGAAGGTGAAGCGCACGTGCAACAATTCAGGATTGCCTGCGACATTGACGCGCTGCACATTCGAACTGAAGGCAGTGGTGGTAGCCGTCGCGCTGCTGAACAAATGGCCGCCGAGAGCGCGCTGGAAAGATTGCAACAATCATGAACGAATTCAAATCCGGTACCATCGCCATCGTTGGTCGCCCGAATGTGGGCAAATCAACGCTGCTCAACCGCCTGATCGGCGAGAAGATCAGCATTGTTTCGCGCAAGGCGCAGACCACGCGTCATCGCATCATGGGCATCCTGACCCGACCCGACACCCAGTATGTGTTTGTCGATACTCCCGGTTTTCAGACTAAACACACCAATGCACTCAACCGGGCGATGAACCGCGGCGTGACGCAAGCCCTGGCCGATGTTGATGTGGTTATTCTTGTTCTCGATGCCGATCATTTTGACGAACGTGACAAGGCCGTCATCAAGCTTCTGCCGTCCGGTCGCCCTGTCATCCTGGCCGTCAACAAGATCGACCAGATCAAGGACAAGGCCAGGCTGTTGCCCATTCTCGCCAATCTGGCAGGCCAATATGCCTTTTCAGCCATCGTTCCGGTCAGTGCCGCGAAAGGCAGCCAACTCGAAGACCTGCTCGCTGAAACCCGCAAATACCTGCCGCACAACGAATTGCTGTTTGGCGAGGACGAGATCACCGACAAGAGCGAGAAATTTCTCGCTGCCGAATTCATTCGCGAAAAGCTCTTCCGCCTGATTGGTGACGAATTGCCCTATGGCGCAACCGTCGAGGTGGAAAAATTCGAGATCGATGGTGCCTTGCGTCGCATCAGTGCGGCCATTGTGGTAGATCGTCAGGCGCACAAGGGTATCGTCATCGGCAAGGGAGGCGAAACCCTGAAACGGATTGCTTCTGAAGCGCGTCAGGACATGGAACGACTGTTTGACGGCAAGGTTTTCCTCGAAGTCTTCGTCAAGGTCAAGTCCGGCTGGAACGATGATGAGCGGCTGCTCAAGAGCCTTGGTTACGAGTAATTCACTGAAAGAGCGTTAAATCGATGTACCGGAACAAGGTCGACGGCCAGCCCAGCTTCGTTCTGCACACCTACCCATACCGGGAAACCAGCCTGATCGTTGAGGTGTTTTCTCGCGATTTCGGCCGTGTTGCCCTCTTGGCCCGTGGCGCGCGACGACCGCGTTCTGCCTTGCGCGGCCTGTTGCTGGCTTTTCAACCCCTGGAACTCTCCTGGGCCGGCAAGGGTGAAGTGCAAACCCTGATCAAGGCCGAGTGGCAGGGAGGACAACCCTTGCTCACCGGTCGTGCGCTGTTTTGTGCCTACTACCTCAATGAGTTGCTGATGCATCTTCTGCCGCGCGAAGATGCCCACGAACGCCTGTTCTCGGTATATGCTGAAACACTGCGCAGTTTTTCCGCTACCCTGAAGGAATCGGATCTGCGTTGTTTCGAGCGGGCCTTCCTGCAGGAACTGGGGTATGGAATGACCCTTGAAAACGACGCCCGGGGAGTGCCCATTGACGTTGCCGGACACTATGCTTATGAGATTGAACATGGCCCGGTGCGCCTGCAGCGTCCCGGCAATTCCGCGCTCTCGGTGAGCGGCAAGACCCTGATTGATCTGGCGCACGAAGATTTTTCCGATCCGCGTTCGCTAATTGAAGCCAAGCAGTTGATGCGCGCGCTGATCGCACACTACACTGGTGGCAAAGGTCTGGAAACGCGCAAGATTTTTATGGAGTTACAGGAACTATGATCGAACTGGGCGTAAATATTGACCACGTTGCCACGATTCGCCAGGCGCGCAAAACCTACGAGCCGGAACCAGCCTGGGCCGCTGTTGAGGCACATCTTGGCGGTGCCGATGGCATTACCGTTCATCTGCGCGAAGACCGTCGCCACATTCAGGACGCCGATGTCGAAAAACTGCGCACACTGACCCAGATCAAGCTCAACCTGGAGATGGCAGCGACCGACGAAATGGTCGAAATCGCCTGCCGGCTCAAGCCGGAAATGGCCATGCTGGTACCGGAAGGCCGCCATGAGGTCACCACGGAAGGCGGGCTGGACATTGTCTCGCAGGAAGCCAAACTCAAGAAAGCCATTGACCGGCTTGCCGCCGCCGGTATCATCAGCAGCGTTTTCATCGATGCCGAACCGGACCAGATCGATGCGGCCGCCCGCATTGGCGCACGCGTTTGCGAAATCCACACCGGCCCCTACGCGCACGCTTTCCATCACCGGGGGCGAGACGCCGAAAGTCCAGCGGTACTCACCGAACTCGAAAAAATCCGCACGGCCGGCGAAGCGATTCGCGGTCATGGCATGCGCTTCAACGCCGGCCACGCACTCAACTATTTCAACGTGCAACCGATAGCCAGGCTACCCGGCATCCGCGAATTGCACATCGGTCACGCCATTGTCAGCCGGGCTGTTTTTGTCGGACTGCGCGAAGCGGTACGCGAAATGAAGCGCCTGATGCGGGAGGCACAAGCGCATTTGCCATCACTCTCCAGATGATTTCCGGAATCGGTACCGACATTGTTGCCGTGGCACGGCTTGGAACGCTCTACGAACGGCATGGCGAGCGCGTACTGGATAAACTGCTGGCCCTTGCCGAGCGCGCCGACTTTGAAAAAGCCAAAGACCCGGCGCGCTTTCTGGCCAAACGCTTTGCCGCCAAGGAAGCCTTCGGCAAGGCGCTCGGTATCGGCGTTGCAACACCAGCCACGATGCCCAGTATCGCCGTGGTGCATGACCTTTTCGGCAAACCGGCCTTCGCCTACGCTCCGGAACTTGCACAATACCTCGCTGAACGCGGTCTGCTTGCCCATTTGTCCATCAGCGACGAAAAAGAATTTGCCTTGGCCTTTGTCGTAATCGAACACGCATGACTACCCCGCGTAAGTTGCCGCACGGCCCGCTGATGATCGACATCGCCGGGCCGGAACTGACCGATCTGGACCGGGAACGCCTCACGCATCCGCTGGTCGGCGGACTCATCCTGTTTGCCCGCAACTATCAGTCGCCCGAACAACTGACACGACTGACGGCCGAAGTTCACACACTGCGCTTCCCGGCGCTACCGATTGCCATCGACCACGAAGGGGGCCGGGTGCAGCGTTGCCGCCAGGGATTCACCCGTCTGCCGCCGATGCGCCGCCTCGGTGAATTGTGGGAGAGCGACCCGCAGAAGGCGCTAAGCGCAGCGCACGATATTGGCTACGTACTGGCCTTCGAACTTCGGAAAAACGGCGTCGATCTTTCCTTCACGCCGGTTCTCGACCTCGACTGGGGGCGCAGCGGCGTGATCGGTGACCGGTCGTTTCATGCTGATCCTGCGGTTGTCGCGCAACTCGCTGCTGCGCTGGTCAACGGACTGCACCGTGCCGGCATGGCGGCCTGCGGCAAGCATTTTCCCGGTCATGGCTGGGCCAGGGCCGATTCGCACGTGGCCATTCCGGTTGATGAACGCCCACTGGCCGAACTCGCCGCAGACATGGAACCTTATCGTCGTCTCAAACTTGACGCGGTGATGCCGGCGCACGTCATCTACCCGCAGGTGGATTCGCTTCCGGCTGGTTTCTCGGCTGTCTGGATCGATAAGCTGCGCAGGGAGCTAGGCTTCGATGGCGTGATCTTCAGCGATGATCTTTCAATGCAAGGCGCCAGCATCGCTGGTGACATCGTCGGGCGGGCCAACGCGGCGTGGAGTGCGGGTTGTGACATGCTGCTGGTGTGCAATGCGCCCGACACTGTGGGCGATCTGTTGGAACGCTGGCAACCGGGGTTCAAAGCGCTACGATCCGGGCGGATTGCGCGTCTGTTGCCTAGCGTTGCACATCCCGCCCTACAGGACAACTCACACTATCTTGCGGGAGTAAAAG
>CAIVZW010000083.1 GCA_903910495.1 uncultured beta proteobacterium | reverse complement strand
TGGTGCCCAGCGCGACCAGCACATCCATGTTGGCGCCCCCCCCGCGCAGGGCTTTCCAGCCGCCATCGTAAAAACGCCAGCCGATCCAGAACTGCACCGGCGTCGCCAGCAGCAACTGCAGCCAGCGCGGCAGCAGATCCTGATGCCCGTGCCCGCTCAGGTCGGCACCGCTGAACATCGTCGCCATCTGCGCCACCAGCGGCAAGGTCAATAGCGCAGCGATCCAGAAGCGGCGAAGTTCGGCCTGATAGACGGCCAGCTTGCGCGCCTTTTCCTCCTCACGCGAACGGTCATCGACGACCCGCCCGACGAATCCGGCCTGAGCGATGGCCAAGAGCAGTTGCCCCGCATCGACGACAGCGGGCCGGTAGCGAACCCGCGCGTGTTCCGAGGCCAGGTTCACCGCCGCCTCGACGCCCGGCAGCCGGTTGAGCACCTTCTCGAGCCGTGTCGCGCAGGCTGCGCAGGTCATGCCATCAATGCCGAATTCGAGCGTCTGCAGGGGCACGGAAAATCCTGCCTTCTCGATGCTGGCGACGAGTTGCTGCGGGCTTGTCGCGCTGGACGACAGCTCGACACTGGCCCGCTCGGAGGCGAAGTTGACGCTGGCCACGACTCCCGGTAATCGGTTGAGCACTTTTTCGATACGCGCCGCACAGGCCGCACAGCTCATGCCGCTGAGCGGAATATCAAGATGGCGCCTGGCTACTGAGGGTTCGGACATGGAGCGCATTATCCTCCTACACCTGAACAATCAGCCGGATCGCGGCAAACAAACCCCACAGGCCAAAGCCGAGAACCAGCAGCCCTGCCGTGATGCGCACGGCCGGCTTGGTCGCATAGTCCTTCAGGCGAACAGCCAGCAGACCGGCAAGCAGCAGGTTGGGCAGCGTACCCAGACCGAAGGCCAGCATCATCCCCGCGCCGTGCAGCGCGGAGCCGCTGGTCAGCGCCGTGACCAGGGCGCTATAGACCAGGCCGCACGGCAGCCAGCCCCACAGCAGCCCGAGCGGGAAAGCCTGCGCCACGCTACGCGCCGGCAGAAAACGCCGTGTCAGCGGCTGCACATGCCGCCACAACTTCTGTCCGAAACGCTCGCTGAAGGCCAGCGCCCGGGTAATGCCCATCAGGTACAGGCCCAGTGCAACGAGCATCAGGTTGGCCAGCACAAAGAGAACGATGCGCAGCGGCAACTGGCCGGAAAGCGCCAGACTCGCTCCGCCCAGGGCACCGGCAATGGCACCGGCCAGAGTATAGCTGGCGATGCGACCGGAGTTGTAGGCCAGATGCAGTTCAGGGCGCGAACCGGCGCCCAGCGAAAGTGCCCCGACAATACCGCCGCACATGCCGATGCAGTGCGTTCCGCCAAGCAGGCCAATCAGGAACAGGGCAAGATAGCTGGATTCAGGCATGGAATGGCAGAGCAGACAAAGAGAGGAGTTTAACCTATTGATCCGACCTGCAAATGTATGAAGCCGTCCCCCAAGAGGACGTCCTTCGGGGCGTCACCCCGGCGAAGGCCGGGGTCCAGGAGGTAAATCCACGCTAGCACTGGATACCGGCACCCCAAGGGCACTTCCTGCGGGGCGCCTTCGCCGGTATGACGGGAGTTTCATACTTCATAGGGCCGAAGCATTAGCGGCGCATCATGCCTACTAAAGCGCCTGGCGGCAAGTTCGTCTGTTCGCCGTTCAGCCGCCGGTCTGTCTTGCGCTGGTGAGTCGCGGTGTAGATCCCGCTGGCCACCAGGATAGCGATCCCGGCCAGCGACCAGTTGTCCGGGAAATCCCCGAATGCCACATAGCCAAGGGCCGTAACCCAGATCAGC
>CAIVZW010000082.1 GCA_903910495.1 uncultured beta proteobacterium | reverse complement strand
CGCTTGCTTCCGTTACTCGTCACCAGGATCGGTTTCAGAAGGAGCTTCAGACGAAGCTGAAATCGCGATGGCTTCCTGAATCAATTTCGAGAGATCGGCTCCGCGTTCGAGCGACTGATCAAAGACGAAATGCAACTGCGGGGTCATGTGAATACTGATGCGCTTGCCCAGTTCGCGACGCAGAAAGCCGGAGGCATTGTGCAGTCCGGCCATCACCTCCGGCAGGTTTTCGCTGCCCGCCAGGGTGCTGAAAAACACCTTGGCGTGAGCATAATCAGCTGTCACCTCGACCTCGGTGATACTGATCATGCCGACGCGCGGATCCTTGAGTTGCGTGCGGATCAGTTCCGCCAGTTCGCGGCGAACCTGCTCGGCAACCCTGTCCTTGCGTGAAAAACCCTTGTTGTTGGTCACTTACAGCGTCCGGGCGATTTCCGTCACGTCGTACACTTCGAGCTGATCACCTTCTTCGTAGGCGCTGTAGTTCTTCAGCGACAGGCCGCATTCGAAGCCGGAACGGACTTCCTTGGCGTCATCCTTGAAGCGCTTGAGCGACTCGAACTCGCCGTCCCAGATCACCACATTGTCGCGCAGCAAACGGGCACGCGAGGTACGCTTGACCACCCCTTCGAGCACGTAGCAACCGGCAATCGTACCGATCTTGGTGGCGCGGAACACCTGTCGGATCTCGACCAGACCGGTGACCTCTTCGCGCTTTTCGGGCGAGAGCATGCCGGAGAGCGCTGCCTTCACTTCGTCTACCGCATCGTAAATGATGTTGTAGTAACGGATATCGACACCCACGCTCTCGGCCGCCTTGCGCGCGCCCGCATCAGCCCGCGTGTTGAAGCCGATGATGACGGCCTTGGAGGCCTGCGCCAGATGCACGTCGGATTCGCTGATCGCCCCGACCGCACCGTGAATGACGTTGACCTTGACCTCTGCCGTCGACAGCTTCTGCAGGGATTGCACCAGTGCTTCCTGCGAGCCCTGCACGTCAGCCTTGATGATCAGCGGCAGCATCTTGACTTCGGCTTCGGTCATCTGGTCGAGGATGGTTTCAAGGTTGGCGGCCTGCTTCTTGGCCAACTTGACGTCACGGTATTTACCCTGACGGAAGAGCGCAATTTCACGCGCCTTGCGTTCGTCGGCCAGCACCATGGCTTCCTGCCCGGCCGCCGGCACATCCGACAGACCCAGAATCTCGACAGGAATCGAGGGTCCGGCTTCCTTGATATTCTTGCCGTTTTCGTCAAGCATGGCACGGATGCGGCCAAAGACCTGCCCGGCGAGCAGCACATCACCCTGGCGCAAGGTACCGGACTGCACCAGCATCGTCGCCACCGGACCGCGCCCCTTGTCGAGACGCGCTTCGATGATCAGACCCTTGGCCGGAGCATCCCTGGGTGCTTTCAGTTCAAGCACTTCAGCCTGCAGCAACACGTTCTCAAGCAGTTCGTCGATGCCCGCGCCGGTCTTGGCGGAAACGGAAATGAACGGGGCTTCGCCGCCGTATTCTTCAGGAATGACCTGCTCGGCGACCAGTTCCTGCTTGACGCGCTCGGGATTGGCATCAGCCTTGTCGATCTTGTTGACCGCGACAATGATCGGCACCCCAGCCGCCTTGGCGTGGTGAATGGCCTCACGTGTCTGCGGCATGACGCCGTCGTCGGCGGCGACGACCAGAATGACCAGATCGGTTGCCTTGGCGCCACGCGCACGCATGGCCGTAAAGGCTTCGTGACCTGGCGTAT
>CAIVZW010000081.1 GCA_903910495.1 uncultured beta proteobacterium | reverse complement strand
CCTTCTCAATGCCATATGCCGCCAATAGCGCTTTCCCCAGGCCGGTGCAATGCAGGGGATTACTTGATCCAAGCTGTGCATCAATTCTTATGATCTCATCCGGGGGTTCTGCTTTATCGAGATAAACAATTTTCCCCTGATGTTCCACAGCGATCAGAACCGAATGGCCAGAAGCGAGTGCTAGATTTTCGATAACGGGCTTTGCATCGTTATGGAGGTTGGAATTCGATAAAAACGCCACGCCGACCTGAAACAGCTTCAGGCCCAATCTGAACGTCTTGAGATTTTCATCGGCAAATTGCAGAAAGCCTTTATCGATCAAAGTGTAGACGAGTTCAAAGGTACTGCTTTTCGGGATTGCAAGTTCTCTGCAAATATCAGCCATTGAAACAGGCGTTTTTCTGGCTGCGATAAACTCCAGAATATCAACTGTCCGTGAAGCAGATTTATTCGGCCTGACAGTGTTCATTAATACACATCCGTTCTTGTTATTAAACACGCTATCTGGAATGGACGGCACTCAAGTTCACTGATTTAACGATAATTGACTTCCCGGTTGACGCACGTCGGTAATGGCTTTCGTGCCAAACCCGCCAGCAGGTTTTCTGCCGCCAGACAGCCCATGGCGTCGCGTGTTTCGTCGGTGGCCGTACCGATGTGCGGCGTAATCAATACGTTCGGCAAACTCAAGAGCGGATGACTGGACGGCAAGGGTTCCGGATCAACAACATCAAGCGCTGCATAAGCGATTTTCCCCTGTCTGAGCGCATTGCATAGCGCCTCAGTATCGACAAGCTCGCCGCGCGCCGAGTTGATGAAATAGGTACTTGGCCTCATTTTGGCGAATTGAGCCGCTCCAAACATGCCCCGGTTCTCCGGGGTCAGCGGCGCCATTGCCAGAATGAAGTCGGCGCTTGCCAGCAGGTCGTCGAACGCCAGATACGTTACGTTCAATGCTTTTTCGTCTGCTCGCCTGACGGGATCGTGATAGAAAACTTTCATCCCGCTGGCCTGGGCGCGCCGGGCCACAGCTGAACCAATCCGGCCCAGGCCGACAATGCCCAACGATTTTCCGTATAAAGTCACCCCAAACGGCAATTCGGCTTTTTCCCACTTGCCGGACTGTACCCAGTTCCAGCCTTCATGAATGCGGCGGGCCGCTGACAGCAAAATACCAAATGCAATGTCGGCAGTCGCTTCATTGACGACTCCGGGCGTGTTGCTGAACGGGATCTTTCTTTGCGTACACGCGGCAACATCCGTGTTGTCGAATCCAGCGGCAGCCTGAGCAATGACCCGCAACTCGGGTGCATGGGATAACAGTTCGGAATCCACTTTAATCCCGTGACCCGTCATGAATAAGCCCTCGGCATCATGCAGCCAGTCGAAAAGCGTCGCTTGAGGTATCGCACCCTGGCCATGCCACTGTATGACTTCACACTCTCTTTCCAGCATCTTCAGAGCAAGAGGCCTGATGAATGTCGGGATCACTATCTTGTATTTATTCAAGTGTTGCCTCTCTCGATTTCATGGAAATTATTTATTCAGCATTTATACGATTTAAAACTGCGGTTCGCGTATGCGAACCACGTTCGTAATATGGACAAAGTATTCTCTCCTCTCATTTGTTTGTCAATTCAATTATTACGTTCATTGCTTGCTCTACGGCAAACAGCTTGGTTAGCCAAAGAATCCTGCAGTTCCAGGTCATGGGATCGTTGTTGCTATCGTTCGCAATTACCAGAAACCATTTTTATCAAAATATGCATTGATTTTCTTCAATAGCCGCATTGCCCGGTCTTACCATAGGATTCGCCACACCAAGTTTTGTTGACTTGAAAAATGAGGCACGTATAATTCTGCCTTCTTTGATGTCGCAGGTAGCTCGCGCGACGAAGAAGGCGCGTAGCTCAGCTGGTTAGAGCACCACGTTGACATCGTGGGGGTCGTTGGTTCGATTCCAATCGCGCCTACCAACGCAATTAAAGCCAGAGCGAGTCTCTGGCTTTATTCTTTTCTGGGGTCGCAATATGCCGGTCATTACTCTGCCTGATGGTTCCAAACGTGAATACGCGCAGCCCGTCACCGTTGCCGAGATCGCTCTAAGCATTGGCGCAGGTCTGGCGCGTGCAGCACTGGCCGGCAAAGTGGATGCTCTTCTGGTCGACACGTCCTTCCGTATCGAAACCGATGTCCAACTTGCCATCATCACCGACAAGGATGCCGAGGGACTCGCGATCATTCGCCACTCGACAGCTCACCTGTTGGCCTACGCCGTCAAAGAACTCTTTCCGGAAGCCCAGGTAACGATCGGGCCGGTTGTTGAAAACGGTTTCTATTACGATTTCGCCTACAAGCGCCCGTTCACGCCGGAAGACCTCGCCACCATCGAAAAGCGCATGGGTGAACTGGCCAGGCGCGAAATCCCGATTGTTCGCGAAGTCTGGAAGCGTGATGACGCCACGGCCTTTTTCAAGTCAATCGGTGAGCATTACAAGGCCGAACTGATCGCGGCGATACCGGAAGGCCAGGAGGTCTCGCTCTACCGCGAAGGTGATTTCGTCGATCTTTGCCGCGGCCCGCACGCGCCGGGCACGGGCAAACTCAAGGTCTTCAAGCTGATGAAGGTCGCCGGCGCCTACTGGCGCGGGGATCAGAATAACGAGCAATTGCAGCGCATCTACGGCACCGCATGGGCGAAGAAGGAAGAACAGGACGCCTATATCACCATGCTCGAGGAAGCCGAGAAACGCGATCACCGTCGCCTCGGCAAACATCTCGAACTTTTCCACCTGCAGGACGAAGCGCCCGGCATGGTGTTCTGGCACCCCAAAGGCTGGACCTTGTGGCAACAGGTCGAGCAGTACATGCGCCGTGTCTATCAGGAGAATGGCTATCAGGAAGTGAAGTGCCCTCAGATCCTCGACCGCACGCTGTGGGAAAAGTCCGGTCACTGGGCGAACTTCAAGGACAACATGTTCACCACCGAGTCGGAGAAACGCGAATTCGCGATCAAGCCGATGAACTGCCCCGGTCATATCCAGGTTTTCAATCAGGGCCTGCGCAGCTATCGCGACCTGCCCTTGCGCTACGGCGAGTTCGGATCCTGCCATCGCAACGAGCCGTCGGGGGCGCTGCACGGCATCATGCGCGTGCGCGGCTTCACGCAGGACGACGGCCACATCTTCTGTACCGAAGACCAGATCCAGTCTGAAGTGACGGCCTTTAACGATCTGGTGCGTGACGTCTATGCCGACTTCGGTTTCAAGGACATCACGATCAAGCTGGCCCTGCGCCCGGAAAAGCGCGTCGGTTCGGATGAAGTCTGGGACAAGGCCGAACGCGCCCTGCGCGAGGCACTGAAGGCCTCCGGACTAAAATGGGAAGAACTGCCCGGCGAAGGCGCGTTTTACGGCCCGAAAATCGAATTCCACATCAAGGACGCCATCGGTCGCTCGTGGCAGTGCGGTACGGTACAGGTCGATTTCTCGATGCCGCAACGTCTGGGCGCAGAGTATGTCGGCGACGACAACGCCCGGCATACGCCGGTCATGCTGCATCGGGCGATCCTCGGTTCGCTTGAGCGATTTATCGGCATTCTCATCGAAAACTGGTCGGGCGCGCTGCCGCTATGGCTCTCGCCGGTTCAGGTCGTCGTTCTGAACATTTCGGAGAATCAGTCGAAATATGCCGATCATGTTGCAAAAACGCTACGGGATGCGGGTCTGCGCACTGAAGCAGATTTGCGCAACGAGAAAATTACCTATAAAATACGCGAACATAGCTTGAACAAGCTGCCCTACCAGATCGTCGTAGGCGATAAGGAAATGGCAGCCAATCTGGTTGCCGTGCGTACACGCGGCGGTCAGGATCTTGGGCAAATGCCGCTCGAGGCTCTGATCGAGCGACTTCTCGGAGAAGTCGCGGCGCGAAGTGGCACGGCTTAATTTTTGTCAGCATAAGGAGCGGAACCATCGCACTGCAAAAGGCGCAACGCGTTAACGACGAAATCAACGCACCGGAAATTCGACTGGTCGGTGTAGAAGGTGAGGCGCTGGGGATTACCAGTGTCAGAGAAGCCCTGCAATTGGCCGAAGAGGCCGGAGTTGATCTGGTTGAGATTGCGCCGATGGCGCAACCTCCGGTTTGCCGAATCATGGATTACGGCAAATTCAAATACCAGGAACAAAAGCGTCAGCATGAGCAAAAACTCAAGCAGAAGCAGGTTCAGGTCAAGGAGGTCAAGTTTAGGCCGGGTACCGACGAAAACGACTACCAGATCAAACTGCGCAACATGACGCGCTTTTTGCAGGAAGAAGACAAGGTCAAGGTAACTTTGCGCTTCCGTGGTCGTGAAATGGCTCACCAGGAAATCGGCATGCGCCAGATCGAGCGCATCAGGACTGATCTTCAGGACCACGCGGCAGTCGAGCAGATGCCAAAGATGGAAGGTCGTCAGATGGTCATGATTCTGACGCCGAGCAAGAAGAAGTAGAGCAAGGACAAGAGCCTCACCACCAAGATGCCCCGAAGGAAATCCCCTTGGGGGACACAAAGGACACAAAGTTTCACCAAGACGACCGAAGGAAGTGTGACCCGCAGGAAATACCCTTGGGGTGCAGAGCAAAACAAGATGTAAACTTGGTGCCTTCTTGGTGAACTTGGTGGCTTGGGGGTTCGCACTTTTCGTTGACTGACTACTAGCCCAGAAGAGCGT
>CAIVZW010000080.1 GCA_903910495.1 uncultured beta proteobacterium | reverse complement strand
TGCGCAGGCGCATGGCAGGCAATTACCTGGAGCTCACTTGGCCTCTGTGGCAGCGACCCAGCCCTTGTCGACTTCCGCTTTCTTGGCCGCGGCAGCACGTACATCGAGCGGACGGACCTGTGGTGCGGCAGGCAGCTTGTCTGCCACTGAATCGGGCAGCTTGACGCCGGGAACCGATGGTCGGACAAAGCCCTGGGCAAAAATTCCCTGCCCGAAATCGGTCATGATGAAGTTCAACCAGAGCTTGCCGGCATTGGGATTGGGACCTTTCTCGACCAGACTGATGCCATAGGGTGCGGCAGCGGACGCTTCCTTCGGGATGACGACGGCAACCGCATCGCCAAGGCCGTCGACATGCTTGGCCTTGAGGCCATCGTTCTCATAGGAGATCCAGATCGGGATTTCGCCCTTGAGGAATTGCGCATACGGCGTAGTCCCCAGAACGCGCAATACGTTTCCGGCCTTTTGCAGGCGCCCAAGGTAATCCAGGCCCGGCTGGATATTGCTCATGTCGCCGCCGGCGCCAAAGTTGGCGGCAAAGGTCAGGACCTGGCCAACGCCCGTCGAGCGTGGATCAAGATAGACCACCGAGTTCTTGTACTCGGGCTTGAGCAGGTCGGCCCACGACTGCGGCACGTTCTTCACCAGTTTGGTATTGACGATAAATGCCACCGTCAGGGTGTGGATGGTGAACCAGCGACCCTCCGGTTCGCGGAATACCGCAGGCAGCTTGTCGAAGTTGACCGGCTTGAACGGAGCCACCAGTCCCTTGTTCACGGCATCGACCGCCGACGCCGCGAAATAGTACGCCGTGTCGGCTTGCGGGCGATTCCGGGCTTTTTCCAGAGCCACCACGGTGGCGCCCGATCCGAGGTCGTTATAGACGATTTCAACTTCCGGGTAACGCTTCTTGAAGGCGGCGAACTGGGCTGCCCAGTTGGCCCAGGTCGGCCCGGTGTCGAAGCTCACCACCATGCCTTCTTTCTTGGCCGCTTCGAACAGCGCTTTCTCGCCGGGATAAAGTTCGGGGGAATCAAGCACCGTTTGCGCCGAGGCCAGCGAAGCCAACAGCAATGTCATGACAGTGACAAACCATCGTATGGATTGCATTATTCTCTCCTTCCGTTCGTGGGTAGAAACTGGACCGCATTCCGCGGGATATGGACATGCGCGAAACCCTCGCGCGTGGGGGTATCAATCTTCAGCATACCTTGCCCGACCGAGAGTTCAAGCTCGCGGCTGGCGCCAAAGAACCGGTCATGCACCACCTTGACCGCAAAGTTGTTTTCACCGCTGGCCGTGCTGGCCGCTTCGATTTTTTCGGGACGCACGAGCAGACACACCGCAGCTCCCACGGGCATGGTGTGTTTGGGAGTAGCGATGCGTCCGATGGGAGTGTCCACGGCATCGGGGGCCATGACTGTGCCGTCAAGCAGGTTGGCGCGGCCGATGAAAGCGGCGACAAAGGCGTCGGCGGGCCGATCATAGATTTCCTGTGGTGGCGCAACCTGGACCAGTCGGCCGTCGCGCAGGACGGCGATGCGATC
>CAIVZW010000079.1 GCA_903910495.1 uncultured beta proteobacterium | reverse complement strand
TCAACGCTACCGTCTCGGCCGGGATACCGATATCAACTATCTGCTGCATACGACAAGGGCGGCCTGAGACATTGCCATAGAGCAGGCAGCTATAAGGACGCTCTTGATGCTGTGCGACGGGATTGTTTTTTTGACGGGAAGCAAGTCGTCCATGCAACGTAGAACCTTTATCAAAGCCCTTATCGCCGCAGGGTTCATTTCTGCCTGTGGCAGGAAAGCGCAACTTCCGGCCATCTCGCCCGGAAAAACAGTTCTCGCGTTTGGGGATAGCGTCACCTTTGGCACTGGCGCCTCGCCTGGCGAAGACTGGCCCAGCCTGCTTGCCCGGAGTACCGGTTGGCGTGTTACCAATGCCGGAATCCCGGGCGATACCGCCGAAGCAGCGCAGGGGCGGATCCAGGCCTTGCTGGATGAGCATCAACCGGCCCTGGTCATCATCGCAATGGGCGGTAACGATTTTCTGCGGCGAAGGCCACAAAAGGCGGTGAAGGATGACCTGCGCCGGATCATTCGACAGGTCAGGCAAAGTGGATCACAAAGCGTGCTTCTGGCCGTTCCGGAGTTATCCTTGCTCAGCGTGGTGACGAGAAAACCGTCTGATGCTCCCATTTATAGAGAACTGGCCGAGGAAGAGAAAACTCCTCTGATCAGCGATCTGTTTTCTGACATCCTGGCTCGCCCTGAACTCTGCGCGGATCAGATTCATCCGAACGCCAAAGGCTACCGGCAGATGGCCTCCGGCATTCACGCACAGTTGAAGAAACAGGGACTGATTTCAGCTTCAAGCCCTTGATCGAAGCTGAAGATCAACGACCCTCTTCAAACACCGCTTTATTAAGTCCGAATTCTCAAAGCACCCCCACTCAAGGCCTGTGCCTGGGCAGCGACTCTGACATATCGAAGCCCTCACCGGTCCGCAAACCGACATCCGGTGGTAAACTCCGGCTTGTAAAACAACAAGGCCAGACCTGTTCTGGCCTTTGTCTTTCCGGCGAAGCACCGGAAGCACACATGCTGGAGAACCACGCGCAATGAGCTACACCGCAGAATCGATTTCCGTGCTCAAGGGGCTGGAACCCGTTCGCCACCGCCCCGGCATGTACACGCGCACGGACAACCCGCTGCATATCATGCAGGAAGCCATCGACAACGCCGCTGACGAGGCGCTGGGCGGTTACTGCAAGCACATCCAGGTCACCCTGCACGGCGACGGTTCGGTGAGCATTCAGGACGATGGGCGCGGCATCCCGGTCGAAATTCACCCGGTCGAGAAAGTGCCGACGATCGAAGTGGTGTTTACCCAGTTGCACGCGGGCGGCAAGTTCAACAAGGCCGATGGCACCTCGGCTTACCGTTTTTCCGGTGGCTTGCACGGAGTCGGTGTTTCGGTAACCAATGCGCTGTCCAGCCGACTGGAGGTTGAAGTCACCCGCGACGGCGGTCGCCACCAGATAGCCTTCTCCGGCGGTGCGGTGATCGAACCGCTGCAGCGCATCGGCGATGCGCCAAAGAGGGCCAGCGGTACCCGCGTCAGAGCCTGGCCTGATCCGCGCTTCTTCGACACGGCCAGCATTCCGGCGGCCGAACTCGAACGTCTGCTGCGCAGCAAGGCGGTATTGCTGCCCGGACTGGAAATCTCGCTGGCCATCGAAAACGGCACAAGGACGACCTGGTGCTTCGCCAACGGCATGCAGCAATACCTGGCCGAACAACTCGACGGCGAACTGACGGCGCCGATGTTCACCGCCGAGAAATACGCTCAGACCGGCGACGAGAATTTCCCGGTCGGCTCCGGCGCGGCGTGGGCCATCTGCTGGAGCGCCGAAGGCAATCTGGCGCGCGAATCCTACGTCAACCTGATCCCCACCCCGGCCGGCGGCACGCACGAAACCGGCTTGCGCCAGGCGGCCTTCGATGCCGTCAAGAGTTTCGCCGAGCACCGCGCACTGCTGCCCAAGGGGGTCAAGCTGGCTGCCGAAGATGTCTTCTCACGCGCCAGTTATGTCCTCTCCGCACGCGTGCTCGATCCCTCGTTTCAGGGGCAAATCAAGGAACGCCTCAACTCGCGCGATGCCGTGGCGCTGGTGTCGCGCATGGTGCGCGACCCGCTTGAGCTGTGGCTCAACGAGCACCCGGACGATGCCAGGAAGATCACCGAACTGGCCATTCGTGCCGCTCAGGCGCGTTCGCGCGCCGGGCAGAAAGTCGAGAAGCGCAAACAGTCGGGCGTCGCCATCCTGCCCGGCAAGCTTTCCGACTGCCAGAGCGAAGACATCCGGCGCAACGAACTCTTTCTTGTCGAAGGCGACTCGGCAGGCGGCTCGGCCAAGGCCGGCCGCGACAAGGAGTTGCAGGCCATCCTGCCGCTGCGCGGCAAGGTGCTCAATACCTGGGAAATCGAAGTCGGCAGCCTGTTCGCCAACCGGGAAGTGCATGACATTGCCGTCGCCCTCGGCCTTGACCCGCACCTGCCGGAAGCGCCGGACAGCGTGCTCGACAACCTGCGCTACGGCAAGGTAGTGATCATGACCGACGCCGACGTTGACGGCAGCCACATCCGCGTCCTGCTGTGCACCCTGTTCTACCGCCACTTCCCCAAACTGATCGAACACGGCCACCTGTTTTTCGCGCAGCCCCCACTCTACCGTCTGGATGTTCCGGCCTTCGGCAAGAAACGCCCACCGCGCAAACTTTACGCGCTTGACGATGCCGAGCGTGAAGCCATCATTGATCGCCTGGGCATGGAAGGCGTCAAGCCTGAAGCGGTAGCTCTTTCGCGCTTCAAGGGTCTGGGCGAAATGAATCCGGAGCAGCTCTGGGAAACCACCATGTCGCCCGACACCCGCCGCCTGATGCGCATTCGCCAACCCGGAGCCGACGAGGCCAATCCGGTGATGAACATGCTGATGGCCAAAAACGAGTCAGCTGGACGGCGGGCGTGGATGGAAGCCAACGGGGCACTGATCGGTGCCGAAGTGTGATTGCACAAGGCAGAGGGCTTCGCCAAAGAAACTCCAGCAACATCAAAATAATATTCTGTCTGGCACAAAGATTGCTAATACCAAAGCAACACTTGCCATCAAGGAAAGACCATGTCTGTTACCATTATTTCGACGCCCCCCAAGCCGGCGCAAGCTACAACGGCTGACAAGGCGGCTAGTAGCACTAGTGGTAACGACGACACTGTGACAGGCCCACAGAACTTTGCCAGCCTGCTCCTTGGCCAACTGGTATCTGTCGTAGCGGAAACTGTAGCGGCAAGCCCAGAAAAGGCTAGTTTGCCTGAAGCTGACGCCGTTCCAGCCGATACCGCCTCGCTCTTTGCGGCACTGGGCATCGTCCCGCCGGAACAAAGGCTGACGGCCAACGCCGCGCCAGTTTCTGACACCCATCAACCCGGAACCGGCAAGACAGAGCAAATAATTGCAGACAGACTGACGGCGTTACAGACCACGGATGCCGTTGGAAAAGATCTGAAAGCAGAGATGAATACCGCTCCTGAACTCGCCGCGATACCCGCCACGAGTGACAAACCGGCAAAATTTGCCGTCTCCACGCTTGTTGCTTCGACTACAGATCCGGTAGTTTCCAAGCACGTTGCGCT
>CAIVZW010000078.1 GCA_903910495.1 uncultured beta proteobacterium | reverse complement strand
GCCTCTTGAAGGTCAGGATCAAGGTCAATTCTCAAGACGCCCCCTGGCAACGCCCATTTCCCCGCGTAAGGCGCCTGAGTTCGTCTGCCCAGCAAGACGGAAAGCTCCCCCTCGACGATCGACATGACCACCAGTTCAATGCGGACAAAGGGCATTGGGTGGTTTGGAACCGATGGCAGTGACACAGATTCAGGCGGAGACTTTAACATAGTTGCAACTCGCTACTAAGTGTTGTATAGTTTGTAGTGTAATGCAACTAAGCCTAAGGAGCAAGCAATGTGTTACGACATAATCGGCGACGTTCACGGGCAGGCCGAAAAGCTAAAAGTACTGCTCAACACGCTCGGCTATCGCTGGGATAGTGAGAGCAATCTGACCAACAGCACATTCGCGCAAGGAGGCTAGCGATGATCTCCAAAAATAGCACGACGACTGCCGACAATATTAACGCCGCACTGTCATTCGACGGCATTCCAAACAAACAGCGGGCAAAGTATCTGGAATCCAAATGCGGCGTCCTTGAATTCAACGCGCTGCGCCTGTTGCGTGGGATCGACCCCGTCCCGCCAGACACACTCAAGGTATTGGCAGAGGGGCTCAATATCAGCGAGAAATGGTTGGTTACCGGCCAACCCGATTCGGACCGATTGCGAGATTTGGAAATTTACACGGTCCTATCAGGCTGCCCGATTGTCGACGCCGAAAAACTCTTTAGGCTACGTCAGGACCTTCTCGCGGACGATCCCGACGCTCATAGGTATCTAGGTCTGTACCGCCCAGGAGGAGTCTTTCCAATCAACCGAGTGGCGCGGCTCTATGACGACTACCGGAAGCAAACGCGCCTGAAACTCGCTCAGTCGGAACGAATCGCAGTTGACACATGGAGGTTGTAATGTCGAACAAGTCTGAGAATCCTTTCTTCTCGCCGCGGTTTGCACAAGCCTTACAGTTTGCCAATGAGATTCACGCCACGCAGCGGCGCAAAGGCGGTGAGGTACCCTACATTTCGCACTTAATCTCGGTTTGCGGCCTGGTACTGGAGTATGGCGGCGACGAGGATCAGGCGATCGGTGCATTGCTGCATGATGCTGCTGAAGATTGTGGTGGTTTGGTCATGCTCGAAACGGTGCGTGACATGTTCGGCAACCGAGTGGCGGCAATCGTTGAAGGCTGCACGGACACCTTTGAGGCCATCAAACCGGACTTGCTGCCGCGAAAAGAAGCCTATGTGAAGCACCTTGAGATTGCCACTGACGACATCAAGCTGGTCGCCGCTGCTGACAAACTCCACAACCTGACGTGCACGCTGAGAGATGTACAGGAAGACGGTCTTGATATTTTCAATAAATTCAGAACGGGATTTGAGGATCAGCGTTGGTATTACGGTGCATGCCTCAAGGCTTTGAGGAAAAATGGACGTGAGCTACGAATCTATAAGGTGTTAGGCGATCAACTTGAAACCCTCGAATGCTTGGCCATTGAATTAGAGAGAAAACGAATCAATCCAAAGGGTCGTTACTTTGATGCTGACAAAGAAATCCGAAACGGCGTTCGTCAGATCGCAATCAAACACGTGTGCGAACGCGCCAAATACGCACTTATGAAGATGCCATCGCAATTGGCAGGTGATGACCAAAATCTGAAGAACGTATGGGAAGACCTCTGCGTTCAACTTCAATTTCAAGAGTCCGGTTATTGGGATGACTACGAGTTCACCATCAAACAGGTACTTGACGGTGCATTGCTTGGTTGCACGCCACATGAAAAACTAGCTATTTGGCTGGAAACACAGTTTGGCAAGGATTGGCGAAACTCGGATGCGGAGGATGGGGTCGAGCCGGGTGTTGATGATGACGTGATTGCACGATACATCCAACATGAGCACCTCTATTCGATGGCAATTAATTGGTCGAATTCACGAATCCGTAGCTACATCGATGGAAGCTTTGAATTCGAGGGGCTTGAATCAGCCGGGGTACGGATAGATTCTCCGGAGATTGGCAACCCGCTGCCGGATTGGATCGGGAAGTCAGGGAAGTGGGTGGATTAAATGAAAACTCTCGAACTTACCGCCAGGTTGGCGAGTATCGACAACGAGCTTCTACCGCTGGCAGCGAAGCGGGGCAAGAGCGCAGAGGAATTCCGCAGGATGAGCAAGCTGGCAGCGGAATACGACCTGACCAAAGCGGAAATAGACGGACGGGAGAGCCAGGCGAGGTTCGAGGATCCCGCATATCGGAAGGAGCTGGAGGCCAAGTACGGCCATCCGATAACTATAGCCAGCAAGGCGGCTTAAATGGACATGCAGAGCCAGGTGCGCGCAGCACTCAAGGAAAAGAACCCGGCACTCTTTCAGCAACTGACGAAAGCGGGAATCCTGACGGCGTTCGTGCAGGACCAGGCCGAGGAAATCAACGATCAGATCGTGACGCTAATGATGCAGATGGCGTCCAAGCAGGGCTGCTTCAAACCGCCGTTCATGGATCCGCTGAAGAGGGTGGGAATAATGAACAGCGCGGACAAGATGGCCAGGGAGATCGTACTGGCCGAAATGCTGAACTTCCCGACCGACGAGTCCTAGCCCAACAGCAGTTCACCGAGGCATTATCCGAACTCGGGAAAATACTCCGGGATTACGTCGGGGTAGCCCGGATCATTTCAGACGTACTGCTGAACGTGATTACCGACAACGGAACGGTTGCCGAAATTCAGGTCAACGTGCCGGTGATTATGTCTGCCAAGTCGGGTGACGGCCATAAGATGTACGAGATTTACCGCGACCTGGATGAGACTTCCGACCTGGCGAAGCTGATCTGGTCAGAAATGACCGACTACTACGACGCGGCTTTCCTTGCCAAGAATTCCCTGCAGGACTTCGCGGAGTTCATGAAGTTGCCTTCTCCGGTAGGAGCGGCGCCGGATCGTGGGAGTATTGCTCTAGGGCTCAACTCTTCGCCGTTATCGAGCAACTTGAACAGAGAGCCATCCGGGAACTCAACGAAATCATCGCCGGAGAATCCTGCCCAAAACTTGCAACCTTCGGGGAACTTGTCAGGCATTTTCATCGCATCTACTCCTTTCAATACCACTATAGCAAAAGATGGGGATATTGGAATGTACTGTGGTGGTGTGGCTTCGACTTCTGAGATCGCGGATGCCCTGCGCTGTGGTTGTGAAATGAGGATTACCGATGGTCCGTTGGATACAAAAGACGCTGCGGTCTATCGATTTGATGTCCTTTGGGAATCACCTTGCTCTGATTGATCCAATTACGAAGGACGCAATGAAATATCAAGACTTTCAACCGTAGTGTCATGAATGCCATGGGCTTTCCGCGGTGATTGGACCCGATGAGAGCGTAATAGATTCAGGCGGAGACTTAATCATAGTTGCAGCACGCTACTAAGTGTTGTATAGTTCGTAGTGTAATACAACTAAGTGCAAGGGACAAGCGATGGGTTATGACATTATCGGCGACGTTCACGGGCAAGCCGAAAAGCTAAAGGCACTGCTCAACACGCTCGGTTACCGGATTAAAGATGGTGCCTAT
The DNA here is from genome assembly GCA_903910495.1 of uncultured beta proteobacterium. The sequence continues at coordinate 3,437 of CAIVZW010000078.1, read as the reverse complement.
CGTCACCCGGAAGGTCGGATGGCTCTATTCCTTGGCGACCTGATTGATCGTGGGCCGGAACAGGTTGAGGTGATCGACATCGTGCGCAACATGATCGAAGCCGGAAGCGGTCGTTCGATCATGGGGAATCACGAGTGGAATGCCATCGGTTGCGGCATGCGCGACCCGGAAGGCTCTGACTACCTGCGTCCGCGCATTGAAGCAAAGATGAAGGAGCACAGGGAATTCCTACGCCAGGTCGGCATGGACTCGCCCCTGCACATGGAACTGGTGGGCTGGTTCAAGACATTGCCGCCCGTCCTTGACCTGGGATCCATCCGACTCTGCCACGCCTGGTGGAAGCCCGACAGCATCGAAACGATCAAGCCCGCGATGGATGGGGATGGAAAGCTCGATGAAACGTTCCTGATCAGCTCCTTTCGTAAGCGCAGTATTCCTTGGGCCGCCATTGATTTCGTAACCAAGGGCTACGAGATCAGTTTGCCGGGTGGTGACACCTTTCTTGATCACAACGAGGTGCCCAGGAAAGAGATTCGGGTTCGCTGGTGGGACAAGTCGGCTACAAATTATCGCCAAGCAGCATTAGTCCCTGAACGGGAGCGGAGTTGCATTACAGACTTATCGCTGCCAGAGGAAGTAACGCTCGGTGCGACAAGCGCTATCCCCACCTTTGTCGGGCACTACTGGCTGACCGGAACGCCCGGTGTGCAGAACGCGACGACGGCGGTACTGGATTATGGAGCCGGAAACAGCGGGCCGCTGGTGGCCTACCGTTGGGACGGCGAGGATGTTCTGATTAACGAGAACATGGTTTGGGTGTCACAAGACTAGGAGAGTTCACAATGAATAAAATCGTTATCCCTGAAAAGGCCACAGGCCGTATCGGCATGGTGGCAGTGCTCAAGCGCGTTCGCGAATGCGACCTTGGCAAACTGGTTGTACTGCGTGAGCCGGCTGGTTTCCTGACGTCACTGATCGGCAGCGCCAAGCCGGTATTTGCCTGGCTAGTCCAGTCATTGGGTGAGCCGATCGATTGCGCTGGCAAGGCAAGTCATGCGATTTACGTTGCCGATGCCTGCCTTTCACCCGTTGCAGAAATGTCTGAGGCTGAACTCCAGGGAGTTATTTCCAGCCAAAATCAAGAGAACTTCGATCAGGCATTGATCGAGGCAGGCAACATCCTGGGCGAGCATGAAATCACTGAAGACGAACTCGACGTGCTGCTAGAACAGGCCTGTGAACAAGCATTAGTTCAGAGAACATTACGGATTGTGGCGACACCTGTTGCTTTGCACGAGATTGGCTTCAAATCCGCCATGAACGGCGGCAGCGAACTGCAATGGACTGGAGTTCATGAAGGCGTCGAACTGCGTGTTAGCGCCAACCCCGACTTATATGATCGCTGGCTCATTACCGGCATCTCGCATTCGACCCGTCATTGGCAGTTTGAAGAGCATGTCCTTGTCAATGAACTCCCGCGTGGGAAGGTGTTTCTCACGGTGCTTGAGGTTTGGCGTACGGCCTTCGGGCGATCCATGGTTCCAGACCAGCTTCTACTTGGGGATATTTATGAGCGCCATTTAGCTGACATGCGTCGAATGAATCCGGGGCCGCCCGTTCTCTACGCTGATCCACAAATATTTCGTGCGACATTGAAGTGGCTTGCAGAACGCCACTTGACTACGCCCGACTCGGTGCACGAATTGTCACTTAGTTTTTCGGATGGCCTTCTCTGGTTCCGGATCGACGATGCAACCTATACCTGCCCCGCACGGGGTCAATGGATCGGCGACTGCGCGATCTCGGCAGTTGATTTAACCAATCTCCCGCCGAGGGGAAGACGCGGTCAAATAATGATTGATCAGTGCCTGGATCACATCATCGTCAACGGCTATCCAATGGCAGCTCGGCAACTGGACTCGGATGCGATATATGCAACGCCCGAAGCCATCCAACCCGTTCAAGCCGCTAGTGATGTCGTTCCGGTCGCATCGTTCGAGGTGCGCGAGATCGAGTATTACGACGATTCCTGGGATTCTGACAATTATTACGTTTGTATCAATCATCATTACATTTTCGCGGCGAATCGCAATGATGCGTCGCCACAATGGAAATTGCTAAACACCAATTACAGCCATTGGGATGCCATTCATCAGCGGATCTACAGGAATTTCAGGTCAGACAAGATCACGAAAGAACAACTGCCACCGCATTTACCACCACCACCCGAGACGATTCCGCCTGAGGTACTGAACCCGCCCCCGCCCCCGCCGCCAAAGCCGCATTTGGTAGTCGACTATCCCATCTTGAGCCAATATCTTAGTGAGTGTGAGGGCAAAGGGACGATGGCCGTCTTTCTCCAGTTGATGGAGGATCTTTACGAGTCATTAAACGGTGACGGTAAGTTTCACTATCCCGAAGCTATTTTCTTCGATCTGGAAAGCGCTAGGCGGGGTGAGGACGGTGCCTACAGGTATCACATTCGCCCAGGATTGATCTGGCTTGATGGTGACAAGATCGGCGCCAAGGTGCCGGGCCGCATGTTCGATCATTTCAGTATTGATGAAGTGTTCAAAATGGTGACTGAAAAGATAGAACGAGATAGTGAGGCAAATGATGCCAGAGCCTCTTAGTTTAGGATTCAGCGGGCAGCCCGGTTTGATCCGTAGCGGTCTCGGCGCTGACTGCCGAACACAGGGACAGAAGCAGGAGGCCCTGCTGCTGGCAGCTTTCCGCTGCGTGGGAAAGAAAGCGCGCCTCAAGATGCTGCGGGTGGCCATGAAGGCGGTACGCGGAGCAACGACCGGTTGATCCGTTGCGCTTCATGCACGTGCGCCATATAATTGGCGCGTGTGACAAGGCATGGCAAGGCACGGCATGGGAGCCAATGGCTCACAACCCCTCTTATTTATTGGAGAATGCTTATGTCTATGGTCATATCAGAGCGGGCGCTGTTTGCCCGTGTTGCAAGGAATCTGGCGCACAATGGTGAGACACTTCATCGGTGCCGCGTAGATTCTCGTTGGTTCAATTCTTTGGGCCGGTACTACACCGTTGATAGTAGCACCGGATGCGCAGGCAGCCGTTGTGACGATGTAGAAGACCTTCTCGTATGGGCAATAGATTTAGAAGTTGTTGCCCATGACTGCCAGGTCGCAGTTCAGTAAGTCAGAGCCCAGCTTCGCGCTGGGCTTTTTCTTGCTCGCCAGTCTGTAACAATGGCGCTGCGCAGTTGAAACGGCAAACTTGTTTTCCCTGGTGCGTATTGATTCGGATTGACTGAGCAAGGAGCACCACAGGAGCACCGGAAGCCAGAAAGCAAAAAGCCCAACCTTGTTGGTCGGGCCAATCACTTGGTATCACTGGTGCCGCTGGCCGGAGTCGAACTGGCGACCTTCGCATTACGAATGCGCTGCTCTACCAACTGAGCTACAGCG
>CAIVZW010000077.1 GCA_903910495.1 uncultured beta proteobacterium | reverse complement strand
GGCCGTAGTGGGAGCCGGTGAATTTACGGTCGTCGAACTCGACGTCCATACGCGTGTTGCCGGCGAAGCGGATCTTCACCTCGATGATGCTGTCCTTCGTCGGAAGTTCGAGGCCGAAGACGGCAGCGTGGGCGGTGACGGCGGGTTTGCCGGGGGCGGCGGGTATGTCCTTATCGCGGGTCTGAGTGCCCTTGAGTGCGCCTTTTTCAAAGGTAAAGGTGTCCACAACGCGGTGCCAGCGCTTATCGTGCGTGTCGCTTTTGAAGTCGTCGGAAAAAAGGAGCTCCAATTTTTTCGCGATCGGCCAAGCAGGAATGCTGGGCGTCTTCGGTTTTTCAGCAGCAAAGGCAGCGGCGGTGGCGAGGCAGGTGATTGCGAGAATGGGGCGGATGTTCATTGTTATGTTCGGTGAATCACAGGTGATCACATTGCGCGGTGATTCTTAAGAAACAAATGGGAAGTCGCCAGTCTGCAACAAGCCATCGAGGCCGAGTTGAAAAGCGAACTGGCTGCATTGCCGGCGCAGTTTGGCTTTGCATCAGCCGCTGATTTCGCCGCGGCCGTAACGAAGGCCGCAGGCAAGCCCCGTGGTCGCAAGCCCGGCAACGCCACGGCTGCGGTTAAACGCCCGATCCCGCAATGGGTGCGGCGGTCTTGGCTGCGCTGGCAAAATGGCGCTACGAAGCCCCGCAAAAGAATGGGCAGGCCGTCGTCGCAATGACGGATCTGACTCTCGACTTCGGCAATCCCAAGGCCCTGGCGGCGGTGGTGTCTCCGCAGGAGGCCGCGGGCAGCGACCGGCGCTGATATGAGGCTTCGTTCCACCTCGATGTTCTGTTACGCTCCGCCGCGGAACGTCGCGGAATGAAGGTTGCAGTTCCATCGGGAATGAAAGCCGGCACAACCGAGATTAAGAAGCCGGTTTCATACCTGCAGGCGTATCAAACGATGGCCGGGGAAGCCATTGACTCCAGCAGTCGGCAGCAGAACATCATACTCATCGGACTGCTGCTGACTGCACCGCTGGCGTTATATGTGGCGATGCCTCAAAAGCCGAAGGTAATCGCCTGAAGGAAACAGACCAACACCCTCACCCCCTCCGTCCCATCCGTGTCGGTGATTTTCGGTCGGACACCGTTTCGCTGTAGGGAGGTTCTGGTTACGATTTCAGGAGGACAGGTCTCTAAGCGCCTGTGCAGAAATAAAATCACTCTCTAAGGCGGTAATCTAACAATAAGTGCTGCTGCAGTGGATGGTTTGATCCATGGTTGTTGTCACACAAGACAGAGGAGAAAATGGCCTAGAAAGATTATTTGGGGCAGATTTCATAGGGAAGTCATAATGTTAACTTAACGCTCGTCATCCCCCTGAACAGGCGGTATTCGAACATTATGAATTGTATTCACTACTCTCCTGAGAGACTGCTTGAGGTGTTCAATCGGCAGGAAATCGCCACGCTGCCCGAACTCAAAATGGCGCTGGGCACCTCGGTCGATCTCACCGTGCTGCGGAAACTGGCGCCTTTGCACTACCGCACCAGCTACTCTCATCGGGGCGCCTTTTATACGTTGGACTCGCT
>CAIVZW010000076.1 GCA_903910495.1 uncultured beta proteobacterium | reverse complement strand
CCCTCAGGGCACACCACGAACGGGTTTTTGAGCTAACACCCGGCGGGTGATACGTCCGTTCACCCTGAGCAGCCCGCACAGCGGGCGTGTCCCCCAGGGGGATTTGAGCCCAAGGCCCCGTTGCCTTCGGGGCATCGAAGGGTCCGTTATCTTGCAACTGCGGTTTTCAAGACCATAGCCGTCTCGATTGACACATTCGAAGGCTAAGCGAAATTCCTCCGGAAGGGATAGACCACCTGGCGGTAGTCGCTCGGATTCTTGTGCGTGACTTTCTTGAAGCTTTTGTAAAAATTGCTCATTGAGTTGAATCCGGTGTCCATCGCGATATCGACTATTTTCTGATCCGTGGTGAGGACGAGTCGTTGCGCTTCATAGACACGGAGCATGGTGATCAGGGTGCTGATGTTGATTCCGCATTTCTCCTTGAACAGTGAAATCGCGTAGTTTGGATGAAGCTCTGCTGCTTTCGCGATCGATTTCACATCGATGGGGTTGCGGAAATTGAGCGTGATGTAATCGTACATGCTCTTGAAGGCATTCTTGTTCTTATGAACCAGAAGCTTTGGCTGCGGCGGATGAAGTGAATCCGCTGGTGCTTCCATGGGGCGAAAGCGCCGAAGCCGCGATTCCAGAGACATCAGCAGATTCTGGCGCACATCCTGCTGTGCACTGGACGCTTCGCGCTTCCATACCGGATAGGTTGCCAGGTCAATCGAGCGCAATTCCTGATCCGATTCCACGAGGATCTTTCCGTTCATCACATCACGCACGATTGAAGGCGAAAGATCGAAATACAGGAACATTTCCGGAGGGAGCGCCACCCAGTACTGAAGATTCTCCTCGTCGATATGCATGAGCTGATGGGGGATTGCGCCCCAGAACAAGACTGTTTGCTCAGGCTGTATCTCGATAATCTGCGCGCCGAACCTGACTGTAGTGGGATTCTTGTTCGGGAAGAAGAGAATTTCGATTTCGTCGTGCCGATGCAGACTGTCATAGGAATGGGCGTTGAGGACGTCGCAGAAGAGTCCGAACTTGAAATCAATGATATGTTTTTCAGTCATGGCCTTAGAATAGTGGACAAAAATGGTCTTTACAAGGATGCATCTCTTGGATTGTGACCTTAGCCTAGCCGTGTAATAAAGGGATGTCGTAAGCGGATCCCGGCTATGCCGGGGGTGTTTGATTTATGCAAAAAAGGAAAAGCATGGAACGTCTACGCAGGATCGCGATAGTGACGGGAGGCGCACGAGGAATAGGACGGGCCATCGCCACTGCATTCGCCGCCAAAGGCATCGTGTCCGTCATCGCGGATATCGACCTTGAAGTCGCCGAAAAGGCGGCGGAAGAAATCCGGGCATCCGGTGCGGAGGCCATCGCGATCAAAGTCGATTTGTCCCGGACCGACCAGATTGCTCAACTCGTCGACGAAACGATCATGCGCTACGGCAGGCTCGATATTCTGGTCAACAACGCCGGAATCTTGAGCAACACGCCCTACGACCAGATCACCGAAACGGAATGGGATCGCGTTCTGGATATCAACCTCAAAGGCGTCCTCTTTGCTTCGCGGGAAGCGCTCAAACCGATGCTCGCGCAAGGCTGGGGGCGGATCATTTCCATCTCTTCGCTGGCCGGTCGCAACGGCGGGGTCAGTATCGGACCGGCTTACGCCGCTTCCAAGGCGGCGGTGATCGGCCTCACCCGGCATCTGGCAAGAAAAGTTGCGCGCAACGGGATCACCGTGAACGCGGTCGCTCCCGGAACGACGGAAACCGATATCATCAAGGGCTTCAGCGAAGACGAAATGGTTGCGATCAATAATGCGATTCCGGTTGGGAGGCTTGGAAAACCAGAAGAGATAGCGGAAATGGTGGCGTTCCTGGCCTCCGATTCCGCAGCGTTCATCACGGGCGCGGTCATCGATATCAACGGCGGCATGTACATGGGCTGAGCGCAAAGCGACAGCCCACACTATCAACCACAAGGAGAAGAGAAAATCATGATCAAGCACGACTACCTGAATTGGATGGCAAAGAATACGCCGACGCAATGGTGTAACGATTCCGCGCTCATGCCGGAACTGGATGCTGCACTGGAAAGCGGCGCCATCGGTTGCACGTCCAACCCTCCGCTCACCTACCTGGCACTCACGACGGAACCTGAACTCTACCGGGATGCCGTGGCGGCCATACCGGCTACTGCGCAGGGCGACGACCGGGTGGTCGAACTGCTTGGCGTTGTTGTGCGCAGCGTTTCCCGCCGCTTGCAAAAGCTTTACGAGACGAGCGGAAAGCAATATGGCTATATCCGCTCCCAGGTTCAGCCGAAAATTTCCGGCAACGGCGCTGCGATGCACAGGATGGGACTCACCATTTCTACGTGGGGCCAGAATGTCATGGTCAAGATTCCCGGTTCCGCCTCCGGTATCCAGGTGCTCGAGGAACTGGCGGCAGCCGGAATCCCGACGACACCCACTGTTTGCGTGTCAGTCTCGCAGATCCTCGCCGCGGCCGAAGCCAACGAGCGGGGTATCAAGCGTGCCGTGGCTGCAGGGAAAGCACCCGCTCCGTCTACCGCCGCCATCGTCATGGGCAGACTCCAGGATTATCTTGCCGTACTCAACGAGCAGCGCAACGCGGGGCTGTCCACCATCGAACTCGAGGATGCGGCGCTCGCCGTGACCAAGCGCTGTTATTCGATCATGAAGGAGCGCGGATACAGCCAGATACTCATGCCGGCCGCGTTCCGCACGCCGCGTCAGGTTTCCGGAATGGTCGGTGCCTTGGTTCATATGACCATACACCCGAAAATCCAGGACGAAGTCATCAAGGCCGACGCCGCAGGAACCATCCAGCGTCGGATAGCCATCGATGATCCGATCGATACCGACCTCATGGCCCGCGTTGCCAAGGCCCTGCCCGAATTCACGCAGGCCTTCGAACCAGAGGGACTCAAGCCGGAAGCGTTCGATGCCTACGGCGCCACGGTGATGACGCTCGATGGATTTGACAAGACCGGATGGCAAAAGCTTTACACGCTGTGAAAGGATGACCGGCATGGTACGGAAGATACGTTACGGGATCGCCATCTCGCAGGAAATCCTCGGCGAAGGCGCTCCCGTACCTTTTCAGGGTGGTATCCCGGAGGGAATGGCGAAAGCCGCCGCCATGGGGTTCGATTGCGTCGAGCTTCATATCCGCAATCCTTCAAGCTTCGATGCCAAAGTTTTGGCGCGCATTTCGGATGAAACGGGAGTCAGGATCGCGGCGATCGGGACTGGTCTTGAATACGCTTTGAATGGACTGAGCCTGACTTCCGACGATTCTTCCGTACGGCGAGAGCGGCGGATAGGATGCGCGAGCATATCGATCTGGCCGCGCATTTCGGCGCCGTGGTTTTCCTTGGGCTCATCCGGGGAAAATGCGGTACCAAGGCGCGGCTTGCGGAGTACCTTGACCGTCTCGCGGACCAACTTGTTCCTCTCGCGGCCTATGCGGCCGAAAAGAAAGTGCCTACCGGTCTGGAGCCGGTTGCCTACTATTTTTCTGATCTGCTCAATACGACCGACGAAACACTCGACTATCTCGCACGTCCCGGCCTTGAATCAATTGGCCTTCTCCTTGATACGCACCATATGTTCCTCGAGGATAAAAGCATGGAAGAAGCGTTCCGGAAATGCGCAGGAAAAATAACGCATATCCACATTTCGGACTCGAACCGCAGGTACCCGGGTGCCGGGAATGTCGACTACAAGCTCGTGTCCCGGTCGCTCGATGGCATCGGGTATTGCGCAGCCGTTTCCCTGGAGATTCTGCCGGCGCCTTCCGCGGATGAGGCCGCGCGTAGAGGGCTTGAGTGGATGCAGGAAACTTGGGGACACTGAATGAAGCATCCCGCAGCAAGCGATAAGGCATTAACAGCGCTATTCAAACCACTGGCCTTCAGCCAGTCCTCGCTCCAAGGAGCGAGGAATTGAAGCCGTAGAGACTGGGACTCAGCGATAGACCAGCACCGGGATCTTGGTGTGCGTCAGCACCTTGTTGGTCTCGCTGCCCAACAGCAGGGCACTGATTCCGCGCCGGCCATGCGAGGACATGAAAATCAGGTCGCAGTCGCTTCGCGTTGCCGCTTCGATGATCGCCTCATAGGGAATGTCGCTGGTCAGAGTCAATTTGGTACATTGAACGCCCGTTTCCTGGCACAGTTTTTCGACAAAGCCAAGAATTTCCTGCGCCTGCTGCTCGGCAAGTTCGGCAAATTGTTCCGGTGTCGTCGGGTCAATCAGAGCACCTTCTCCATAATAAGTCGCTGGATATTCCGGCTTGGCGTAGAAGACGGTAATGCGCGCACCGACATCCTTGGCGAAAGAAACTGCGCGGCGTACCGTGTCCTGAGAGAACTGAGAACCATCGGTAGGAACAAGAATGTGTCTGAACATGATGACTCCTTTGTTATGGGTGCACTTACAATATAGACAATAAATTGTCCGAAGGACAACGGAATTATGTGCTTTTCCCGCTGCGATGTTTCATTACTGTACGAACAAGCGTCCTGCACAAGACGTGTTGAGCGTAATTTTCTCCGTTTTGATTTTCGTCAATTCATGAAACCCGCACGTGCAGGATAATTCCTCAACCGAACAGACAAGGCGTTTTATGAACACTATCCGTGAATTGATGTCACACGACCATCGCCAGTGCGATGAACTGTTTGTTGCTGTGGAGAAGGCGATCGATGATCGTGCGTGGGATACGGCCGTAACCGTGTTCGGCCGCTTCAGTGAGGCCATGCTGAGTCACTTCAAGGCTGAGGAATCGGTACTCTTTCCGGCGTTTGAAGAGCGCACCGGCATGCGCATGGGGCCAACGCAGGTCATGCGCGGCGAACATGCGCAGATGCGCGAACTGATCGAGGCCGCCGAAGCGTCACTGTCGGCGCGCGATGCCAACGATTACTCGGGATATGCCGAAACCCTGCTGATCATGATGCAGCAGCACAATATGAAAGAAGAGAACGTGCTCTATCCGATGTGCGACCAGCATCTTGCCGATCAGTTTCCCACGCTGCTGCCAAAGCTTGAAAGCGGCTTGCACCACTAAAGGTCCCGCTAATGACGCAGACGAAAGCAGACAGGGTGGTCGATGCGCGCAACATGGAGCCGCCGGAACCCTTTGTGCAAACCATCGAAGCGCTGGATGCCATCCGGCCCGGACAGAAAGTCCTGCTGCTGGTGGGTCGGGAACCTTTTCCGCTGTATCGGGCGCTTGAACTCAACGGCTTTGAATGGCAGACCGAACATGCTCCGGATGGCACGGTTGAAGTGCTGATGTGGCACAAACCGAAGTAATCCACTTGGCCCCATCGGACAAACGATAGCCGTAATGCAGGCACTCCTCTCGTATGATCAGTCGCCGCCGATCGCGGCTCCATTCCGCTTTTTCCTGACGGCGCCTGTGTTCGGCATCCTCGCCGGTTTGCTGCTGCTGTGGAGTGGTGCCGATCTGTTTGCCTCGCGCTGGACGCCCGAGGCGCTGGCGCTGACCCACCTGATTACCGTCGGTTTCATGCTGCAGGTCATGCTCGGCGCCATGCTGCAGATTCTGCCGGTGGTGGCCGGTGCCAACATGGCGAGGCCGCTGTGGGTGTCAGGCGTCGTCCATGCGGCCATGACGTTGGGTACCCTGTTTCTCGTTCTCGCTTTCCTGAGTTTTCTGCCGTACTGGTTCGCTGCGGCTGCCGTTTTTCTTGGCGCTGGGGTGGCTATTTTTATTATTTCTGCGGCCTATGCGCTGTCCGGCATTCCTGCCACCAGCCCGACCATCAGCGGTCTGAAACTCTCGCTGCTCGGGCTGGCGGTGACGGTTGGTCTCGGCGTGCTGCTGTCGCTATCGTTCGGCTGGTCGCTCAACCTGCCCCTGCTGCAACTGGCGGACATTCATCTGGGCTGGGGTTTTGTTGCCTGGGGAACGGTACTGCTCGCCGCCGTCGGCTACGTGGTGGTACCGATGTTCCAGCTCACGCCGGCTTATCCCGACTGGTTCGGTCGCGGGTTCTCGATTTCGGCGCTGGCGATTGTCCTCATCTGGACGATTGCCGACTTCACCGTTCCGGGTTTTGCTTCGATTTTTTCGAGCCTGGCAGTCGTTGCTGTGGTGGCACTCTTTGCCGGCGTAACGCTGAACATCCAGCGGCGCAGCAAGCGCCCGCGCTTTGATGCCACCCAGCACCTCTGGCGCGTTGCCATGTGCAGTGCGCTGGCAGCCTGTGCCGTCTGGCTTCTGGCGCTGACTGTTCCGGCGTTTGGCGAGTGGCCGGGCTGGCCGCTGCTGTGCGGCGTATTGCTGCTCTTTGGCGGCTTTGTATCGGTCATCGTCGGCATGCTCTACAAGATCGTTCCTTTCCTGATCTGGCTTCACCTGCAGAATCAGGGGCAGGGCAGGGTGATGGCACCGAACATGAAGAGGATCATTGCCGAGCAGGCGATGGATCGGCAGATGCTGGTGCATTTTGTCTCCTGTGCATTGCTCCTGCTGGCCGTGTTCTGGCCCGAGTGGTTTGTTTATCCGGCTGGTCTGGCACTGATCGTGGCCCATGGCGGGCTGTTGCGGAACCTGTTGGCGGCGATGTCGGTCTATCGTGCCCATCAGCAGAAAATTGCTGCCGTCATCGCTGCACAGCCAAGTCAAGCCAACACATGATATTTAAGTTATTAAAGCACCTGCACCTCACCTGCGTTGCGCTCAGCGCCTCCGGCTTCGCCTTGCGCGGCTTCTGGATGCTGTCCGACTCGCCGATGCTGGCACGGCGCTGGGTGCGGATCCTTCCGCAGCTTGTCGATACCCTGTTGCTCGGCAGTGCCATTGCGCTGGCTGTGATCAGCGCCCAGTACCCGTTTGTTCACGGTTGGCTGACGGCCAAGGTGATTGGATTGCTGGTGTATATCCTGTGCGGCACGATGGCCCTCAAACGAGGCAAAACCAAAGCGTCGCGTACCGTTTATTTTGTGCTCTCGCTGCTGGTCTTTGCCTGGATCGTTTCGGTGGCGCTTACACGCAGCCCGTACGGTGTGTTCGCATAATCCTGATCGTCCTGGGGTAAACTGGGAACATGAGCTCCGTTATAGAACCTGTCGTCTTTGATCCGCAGATCATCCGCCGCTTTGACATCAACGGCCCGCGCTACACCTCCTACCCAACGGCCGACCGTTTTGTCGATCACTTCAGCGCCGAGTCCTGCAAGCACTGGCTGAGCCATCGTGCCAGCGGGAGCAATGGCAGCGCGCGCCAGCAGCTTTCGCTGTACTTCCATATTCCGTTCTGCAACACCATCTGCTACTACTGCGCCTGCAACAAGATCATCACCAAGGATCACGGGCGTTCGGCCAAATATCTGAAGTATCTGGCCAGGGAACTGGCGTTGCAGAGCAGTGTTCTGGCAGACGGTGATAATGTCGTCGAGCAACTGCATTGGGGAGGCGGTACGCCGACCTTCCTTTCGCATGACGAGATGCGCCAGTTGATGGCGGCCACGCACAAGCATTTCCAGCTCATCGAGAACGGTGAATATTCGATCGAAGTCGATCCGCGCAAGGTCGATCGCGCCACTGTCGAGTTGCTTGGCGAACTGGGTTTCAACCGCATGAGTATTGGCGTGCAGGACTTCGACGAGAGCGTTCAGCAGGCGGTCAACCGCATCCAGAGCGAGGAAGAAACCATCGCCGTGATCGATGCGGCGCGCGCCAACGGCTTCAAATCGATCAGCATAGACCTGATTTACGGCCTGCCACGGCAGTCGGTGAGCGGTTTTGACCGCACGCTCGATCGCGTCATCGCGGCCGGTCCGGATCGCCTGTCGATCTACAACTATGCGCATTTGCCGAGCCTGTTCAAGCCGCAGCGGCGCATCCTGGAATCCGACATGCCGACGGCCGACAACCGCCTGCACATTCTCTCGCTGGCCATCGGCAAACTGACCGAAGCAGGTTACGTGTTCATCGGCATGGATCACTTTGCCAAGCCTGATGACGAACTGGCCATCGCCCAGCGCGAAGGGCGTCTGCACCGCAACTTCCAGGGTTACTCCACGCACTCGGATTGCGACATGCTGTCCTTCGGCATTTCGTCGATCAGCAAGGTCGGGCCGAGCTATTACCAGAACGTCAAGACACTCGATGAGTACTACGAGCGCCTAGACCAGGGCGTGATGCCGGTTTTCCGCGGCATCGAGCTGAATGCCGACGACATTCTGCGGCGCGCGATCATCCAGTCCCTGATGTGCCACTTCGAACTTTCGTTCCAATCGGTCGAGGCTGCGCACGGAATTGAATTCAAGTCGTACTTTGCAACCGAGCTTGAGGCGCTGCGCGAGATGGTTGAGGCTGGTCTG
>CAIVZW010000075.1 GCA_903910495.1 uncultured beta proteobacterium | reverse complement strand
TGTGTGCCATCGACATGGAAGGTCACCAGGTCGTCGCGGCGAACGCGTGTGGTCCATGAACTGTTGATCTGGGCGATGACGCCGCCTTCCAGTTCGAACGTGGCATAAGCCGCATCGTCGGCGGTGGCCTGGTATTTCCTGCCCGCTTCGTCGAAGCGTTCGGGAATATGGGTCGCTCCGAGGCAGGACAGCGACTTGACTTCACCGAACAGATTGTCGAGCACATAACGCCAGTGACAGAGCATGTCGAGGATGATGCCGCCGCCGTCTGCGCTCCTGTAATTCCAGGAGGGGCGCTGGATCGGTTGCAGGTCGCCTTCGAATACCCAGTAGCCGAATTCGCCGCGTACCGAAAGCATGCGACCGAAGAAGCCGGAATCATTGAGCAGTTTGAGTTTCTGCAGACCTGGCAGGAACAGCTTGTCTTGTACGACACCATGCTTGATGCCGGCTTTTTTGGCCAGCGAGTAGATGTTCAGGGCTTCCTTCAGGTTGGTCGCCACGGGTTTTTCGCAATAAACATGCTTGCCCGCGGCAATCGCTCTGGCCAGCAGGGCAGGGCGCATCTGGGTTGTGGCAGAGTCAAAAAAGACGGTGTCGTCCTTGTTTTGCAGAGCGAGGTCGAGGTCGGTCCCCCAGCGCTCGATCTTGTATTGCCTGGCAAGTTCTGCAATCTTGTCCGCGTTGCGCCCGATCAGGATCGGATCGGGCATTACCCGGTCGCCATTGGAAAGCGTGACACCGCCTTGTGCGCGGATGGCGACAATGGAACGGATCAAGTGCTGGTTCATGCCCATGCGCCCGGTGACGCCATGCATGATGATGCCAATACGGTGTTGCGCCATTTCAATTCCTCTCATCAAAACAAGATTATCAACAGTATTTCCAGTCTGCGGGGCAGTTCAGCCGGTTCTGGGATCCGGTGCGCTAAGGAAACGCTGATTTGTTCGTCTCCCCGGCGAAAGCCGGGGTCCAGTTCGTTGGTTCTTCTGGATTCCGGCTTTCGCCGGAATGACGGATTTGGAATACTTCAGCGTTTCCTAAGCGCGGGAAAGGAGTTTTCCAGCCGGAAAAGCTAAACTAGCCACACAGTACTTAGTGTTACCAAACGGTTAATTAGAGTCAAATTTAACGGATTCACCTTTTGCTGTCAACGCCGACTGATGCCGGACCATGAGCGCTCACATTCAAAATCGATTTTATGATGCAAAATGCTTTATTTCATTGGATTAGGGAAAATTATGTGTGCCTGAACGGTGTTTTATCGACTTCTGCCTTGATTCCGACAGGCGCAGATGAAATCGTTTCAAAAAGCAGTTGCATGTAACCGAACAGTTAATTAGAATCAAATTTTTCGGATGGCTGTCTCGGCATCAGTGCTCGCTTCTGTTCCGCGCTGTTACCTGTAGAATAGGATATCCAGAGTTTTTTTGTATGACAAGTGGTGTTTGCTTTACCGGGGGTGCGTGAGAAGTAGTAGGCTCTATGCAGTACTGGCCTGTCCATGTGGTTTGTGCTCAGTTCGGGCTGATAAACGCATCCGGATGTCAATTGATAATGGAGGATCTAACATGCAAAACCGGGGATTTAAAGTCAAATCGTTAGTGCTCATGCTGTTTGCCTGGTCCGGTCTGGCCATGGCCGGTGAAATCGTTCTGGGTAATTTGCAGGATCTGAGCGGCCCGACGTCGGTGCTTGGCAATGCCGTCACCCGCGGTGCAGAACTGGCCGTCGAGAAGGTCAATGCCGGTGGTGGTTTCAAGGGCGACAAGATCAAGCTGGTCACGGTTGATACCAAAGGCAATGTCCAGGAAGCCATCAAGGCCTTCAATCGGCTGATAGACCACGAAATGGCGGTGGCCGTTCTCGGCCCACCCGTTTCCAACATCGGTCTGGCCATTGCGCCCATCGCCAATGAGAAGAAGATTCCGGTCGTCGGCAGCTTTATTGATCCGAGAGTCACGGTGCAGGAAAGCGGCGACGCTCAGCCATCCATGTTCCTGATTCAGCCGACCAGCACCCAGTACGCCGAGATCATTGCCAGTTATGCCAACGAGAAACTCGGCTTCAAGAAATTCGCGGTTCTCTACGATCAATCAAACGCTTTTGCTGTTTCCATGCTCAAGCCGTTCAAGATCTATATTGAAAAGCGTGGCGGTTCGGTGGTTGCCGAGGAAACCTACACCAAGAGCGACAAGGATTACCGTGCTCAGTTGAACAAGATCAAGAGCGCGGGTGCCGATGTCCTCTACATCCCCAACTACACGCAGGATCTGGTGATCACCGTCAAGCAGGCCAAGCAGATCGGTCTTAATCTGCCGATGGTCAGCGGACTCGATGCCGCGCCTCCCTTCGCCACCCTCGTCGGTGATCCGGAAGCGGCGCACAACATCTATTTCGCCAACAACTTCTCGGACAAGGAACCACAGCTCACCGAAGTGCGCAACGCGTATAGGGCGAAGTTCAATGAGGACCCGATCAACAAGGCCTATCTCGGTTACGACAAGGTGACCGTGATCCTCAAGGCGATCGAGCTTGGCGGTGGCGCTTCAGGCCCGCAGATCATCGCCGGCCTGTCCAAGGTCAAGAATGTGCAGGGCACCACGGGCGTGCTCACGCTTTCGGAAAAAACGCACCAGCCGCTTGGCTTGTCGATGGTCATGTACAAGATCGAAAACGGCAAGTATCTCGAAATTGGTCGTTACGTGCCGGAGTCGCACAAGTAGTCACTGCGTGAATCGTAGGCGGTAGAAGAACCGGGCGCGGCCAGCAATTGACCGCGCCCTGGTTTTGACTGTGTCCTTTTCCTGACAAAGGGAAGCCATGCTGCAAAATATTTTCTTTGGATTGTCGCTGGGTGCCGTTTATTCGCTCGTTGCGGTCGGTTTCGCCCTGGTCTTCAACATTCTGAAATTCTCGAATTTTTCGCACGGCGGGGTCATGTCATTCACCGCCTACGCAGGCTATCTCGCCTACATCTGGATTTTCGACGGCAAAATCAGCGGCAGTGTGATGTTCCTGGCGGTTGTTCTCACCGCCGCTGTGGCCGGAGCGATTACCGCTGTCGGTATCGAGCGGGTCGGCTTTCGTCGATTGCGCCGCAACCAGGCACCGGTGATCTACTACTTCATTTCTTCGATCACGCTCGGCATCCTGCTGGAAAACATCATCACCATTTTTGCCTCCAGCAATTTCTACTCCTATCCGGTTTTCTTTTCCTCCAAGAACATCGAAATTCTTGGCATGTCGTTCTCCGTTGCCGATTTCGTGACCCTGTTGTTCTCCGCCGCGGCACTGGCTATCTTGCTGTTCGTGCTGTATCGAACCAAGCTCGGTCTCGCCGTGCGTACCGTGTCGTTCGACGTCAACACTGCCAGCCTGATGGGCATCGACGCCGACCGGGTGGTGATGGCCACTTTCGCCATGTCCGGCGCGCTCGGCGGCATCAGCGGCGTTTTTCTGGGCATGAATTATTCGCTCTATCCGCAGTTGGGGCAACTGGTCGTCAAGGGTTTCATCGCCTCGGTGATCGGCGGTCTGGGCAATATTACCGGGGCCGTGATCGGCGCCTTGCTGCTGGGCATTGTCGAGGTGGCACTGATCGGCATGGTCGGGTCGGGCTGGATGCCGGCCTGCGTGTTCGTGATCATGCTGGTTTTCCTCCTCGTGCGACCGCGCGGAATTGCCGGCGTGATCGTTCAGGAAAAAGCCTAGGCCGTCGGGACAGGACTCGGGACACCTCTATGGATTACATATATTCGATACTGACCCTCACCGGCATCACCATGATCGGGGTCATGGGTACCTACATGGTGACCGGACTGACCGGCCAGTTTTCCTTCGGGCAGGCGGCGTTCATGGCTGTGGGCGGCTACGTTTCGGCGATGCTGACATTGAAATTCGGCCTGCCGTTTCCGCTCGTCGCTCTCGTCGGTTCAGCGGCGGCAATGCTAACCGGCCTGCTGGTCGGCCTGCCGACGGTGCGCTTGCGGCGGGACTACATTTCTCTCGTAACCTTCGGCTTTGGCGAAGCCATCATCTCCGTGCTCAACAATTCGGCACAATTGACCGGCGGTGCCGAAGGGCTGGTCGGTATTCCCAAGCGTGTCGATCTGCCGCTGGTCGTGGTCAGTGTCGTCTGCTGCCTGTTCCTTGTCGCCTGCTACAAGAATTCCAAATACGGACGCCAGTGTCTGGCGCTGAGAACCGACGAACTGGCGGCGCGCTCGATGGGGATCGACGTCAATCGCATGAAACTTGTTACCTTCCTGTTTGCCAGTGCCATCACCGGCTATGCCGGGGTGCTGTACGCCTTCTATTCGCAATACCTTGAACCCGGTTATTACAACTGGACGGTGTCGGCCGAGTGGCTGATCATCGTTTTTGTCGGCGGCATCAACAGCCTGACCGGCGCCATGGTTTCGGCCGTCATCCTGACCAGCCTGCCCGAACTGTTGCGTTTTGCCTCGGCCTGGCGGATTCTCATCTACTGCATCATCGTGCTGCTGATCATCAATTTCCGGCCCAACGGCATTTTCGGCGACTGGGAAATCAGTCGCCTCTGGAAAAAGCGCAAGCCCGTACCAGGAGAACTGTCATGACTACGTCCTCCACGCGCGGCCTGCTGCAAGCCACCGGCCTGTGCCTGGCCTTTGGCGGCGTGAAAGCGGTTGAGGATTTTTCCTTCGATGCCAAGCCCGGCGAGATCGTCGGCATCATCGGCCCGAACGGCGCCGGCAAGACCACGGTCTTCAACCTGATTACCGGCGTTTATGCGCCGGACAAGGGCAGTGTCGTGCTCGATGGCATCGAGCTTTTCGGCTGGCGGCAGGATGCCATCGCGCGCGAGGGCATTGGCCGTACCTTCCAGAACATCCGTCTGTTCAAGGGGCTCTCCGTTCTCGAAAACGTGATGACCGCATCCGATCCCTACGCGCCCTACAATTTTTTCTCGGCCATTCTCTCGCTGCCTGCACAGCGCACGTCCGACCGGCAGGCCGCGCAGAAAGCGCGCGAATACCTCGATCTGGTCGGCCTCGCCGGCATGGAAGATGCGCGGCCGGAATCCTTGCCCTATGGCCTGCAGCGCAGGCTTGAACTGGCGCGGGCGCTGGCCATCCGACCCAGGGTGATTCTGCTCGATGAGCCGGCGGCGGGATTGAATCCCAGTGAAGTCCGCGAATTCATCGACCTCGTTCGCCGCCTGCACGAACGTTTCAACTTCACCATCGTTTTCATCGAACACCGCATGGAAGTGGTGATGAATCTCAGCCATAAATTATTTGTTCTCAGTTTCGGAAAACTTCTGGCCAGTGGCGAACCGGAGGCGGTGCGCCGCAATCCCGAAGTCATCGAAGCCTATATCGGTGAAGAGGAAT
The DNA here is from genome assembly GCA_903910495.1 of uncultured beta proteobacterium. Next base: position 3,351 of record CAIVZW010000075.1, on the reverse strand, counting down.
AAGCCGTGTCCTATCTGACGGTTCAAGATCTCCATGTCTCCTACGGCCCGGTGCAGGCCTTGCGCGGAGTCAATCTGAAGGTGGATGAGGGATCCATCGTTTCCATCATCGGCGCCAACGGTGCGGGCAAAACAACCTTGCTCAACACCCTGTCCGGTATCGTCAAGCCCAAATCAGGTTCTGTCCTCTTTCGTGGCAAACCCCTGCCGGTCAAGGCCTGCAATATCATCCGCGCAGGCCTGGCGCATGTCCCCGAAGGGCGAAAGATTTTTCCCGGCTTCACCATCGAGGAAAACTTGCTTGCCGGCGCCTACATTGTCAACGACAAGAAACTGGTCGAACAGCGCCGCGACGCCATGTATGCGCGCTTCCCGATTCTGGCAGAACGCCTCCAGCAACAGGCCGGGACGCTTTCCGGCGGCGAGCAGCAGATGCTGGCCATCGCCCGCGGGCTGATGTCCGATCCCGGACTGGTACTGCTCGACGAGCCATCTCTGGGGCTGGCACCGCTGGTGGTGAAGGCCGTGTTCGAGCTGATTCGGGAAATTCGCGACAAGAGCGGCAAGACCATTCTTCTGGTCGAACAAAACGCCAAGAAGGCGCTGGCGCTTTGCGATTACGCCTATGTTCTGGAAAACGGAGCTATCGTGCTCGAAGGGCAGGGGCAGGAATTGCTGAGCAATCCGGCCATACGCAAGGCGTATCTGGGGGCTGAATAACAGGGAGCCTCCTGTCGACCATCGCGAGCGTCCAGCGACCGATGCGAGTTGATATCAGGCGACCTGGCGGCGAAGCGTAAGAAGTGCCGCAGCGAAAGAAATAAAGACCACACCGACCACGCGGTTGACCCAGCGGGCGAAGAGCGGACGCAGCAACAAGGCGCGTGCGCGTGCAGCAACCATCGCATAGCCGAGCAGCGCGATGAAGGACAGGGTCATGAAAACCCCGGTGAGAATGAAGAACTGAGGTAGTAGCGGTGAGTTGGCGCTGATGAACTGCGGGAAGAGTGCCGTAAAAAAGAGGATTGGCTTGGGATTGGTTACTGCGATGAGAAAGGCTTCACGAAACAGCTGGTGTGGCTTGGGCGCTTCTACATTTTTCCCCTCGCTGGTCTGTACCGCCATTACAGAAGTACGGCCCAGCAAGTGTCGCACTCCCATGTAGAAGAGATACATCGCCCCGACGAGTTTGACCAGACTGAATAAAACAGCGGAAGACTTGAGTAGCAAGCCCAGGCCAAGCATCGCCGCGGAGGACAGACAGAAAAGCCCGGAAACATTGCCCAGAGAAGACCAGACGACCGCTCGCATACCGAAGGCGATACCATTTCGCAGTGCCAGGAGGATGGCGGGGCCGGGGCTGAGAACCGCGATGATGGCGACAGCAGCATAAGCAAGGATGGTTTCTGGATTCATGTGATTTGCAGATAGATGGCGTGAAATGCAGATGCAAGCTAAAAGGATTTATAGCAACTCATGCTTGCGTAGGGCAAGGGACATTAATTATGCCCATTATGCCTTTCTGTGTTTATGTCCTACAAATCATTTGTATCGCATCGGTATCTAGGTCGCGACCATTGTTATGGGAAAGTTGCTTTGATGTATAGCACGATAGACGATCGTCTGGATGACCCCGCTCATATCATAAAGCATGACGAATCCGTTACACTAATAGTCACCTGGCCCCGACCAAGGCACAAGTTTCAAGCCGTGTCGGTGTGTCCCGGGTGTGAAATGTTTCTACCCCAATCAAAATAAGAAGTCGAGGAGGTTTGCCCGTGTCGCTTACATCACTGGAACGGATTATCTGTGCAGCCAGAATGCAGGTGCCTGACGTCGTGCCCGTGGCGCCCTACATGGGTAATCATGGTGCCAAAATCGGCGGCGCGCTGCTTGGCGAGTATTGCTCAAACGGAAAAAAAATGGCTGAGGCCCAATACAAAGCCTGGGAAATCTACGGGCAAGACGCTGTGGTGCCGCAGTCCGACAATTACTATATTGCTGAAGGTTTTGGTGTGGTCATTGAATTTTTCAAAGACGCTACGCCAACGCTCAAGATGCCCGTAATTGACGATATTCTCGAGGTGTATCGGCTCAAAGTGCCTGATCCGTACGTCGACGGCCGGATGTCGGTTTATTTGGAAGCCGCTGAAATCCTCAGTGGCAAACTGAAAAAAGACGGAATATGTGTGCGTGGCACAGGTACCGGTCCCTTTTCCCTGGCTTCACATTTGATGGGAACTGAAAATTTTCTCGTCCAACTGTCGATGGCTGAAGCGGAAGAAGATGAAGAACGGCTCGAGGCTTTCCGCTTATTGATGGATCTTACCAGCGATGCCCTTATTTCTTTTTCCAGGGCAATGCTGTCTGCCGGCGCCAATCTGGTACAAGCCGGAGATTCACTGGCGTCGATTAACATGATTTCTCCCGCGATGTACAAGAAATGGGCATTCCCCTACGAAAAGAAATTTTTTGATGCGATCAATCCTGAATGCATGAGATATAACGCCGCCAGTATTCTGCACATTTGCGGCAATATGACGCCTGTTCTGGATTGCATGGCGGATACCGGTGCCCACATTATCGAACTCGACACAGCAGTCAGCCTGGCTGAAGCCAAAGCGAGAATCGGCGACAGAGTATGCCTTATGGGTAACATTCATCCGACTGCCGTTTTGCTGCAGGGCACGCCTGAAGAAGTGGAAGCGGCTTGTGAAAAGGCCATTGCCGATGCTGGCGAGGGGGGCGGTTTTATTTTGGGATCCGGCTGTGAAGTGCCTCCATTTGCGCCCGAGGCCAATCTAAAGGCAATGATTGCTACGGCTCGAAGGCACAGTTATCCATTGCGATAGCAAGGGGCGTCCGGGCCTGGCAACATCGCCGGGGGGGCAACTTCCTTCTATCGTCGCCTTCACAATCGACCCATAAGAGCCGCTTAAGTTTTTGTATCGAGTGGCGGCAATGCAGCGTTGCAGTCATTGAGCGCACCGCGCAATCGGGGTCTTGAATGTTCGCTCACGGGTCTAGAGGAACCGCTCAAACGGACAGCGTTACATCTCGGTTGTAAGCCAATAAAAACATAAGCCTAAAACAAGTATTGCTGCCAACAGCATATCGGTATAGGCTTTGCGAATAAGTGCGATAGGGTTTTGCGCCTTCCCCTTGAATGCGCCAGCGGGTCAGGAATACGTCTATGAGCATGAAATGCCCTCCCCCCCCGCATTTGATGGACGCTGCGGAGGCGCGACTTACTCAGTCAGCGACGGGTGAGGTATCCGCTCGTTCCGATACAGAACTTCTGCAAGAACTTCAGACACACCAGATCGAACTGGAGATGCAGAACGAGACCCTG
>CAIVZW010000074.1 GCA_903910495.1 uncultured beta proteobacterium | reverse complement strand
TTCGCGGAGATGGCCTGTGGCAACACGAATCCGCGCGCGACTTTCGCCACGGCATACTGTTCATGGCCTCGCCCCTGCTCCTGGCGGCAGCGCTGTGGCTGAACACAGCGCTGGCTCTGGCCCTGCTTTCACTGGGCCTGCTTTTTCTATTGCGCACCACCTATCGCTGCGCCTGGAAGGCACCCGGGCAATGGACCTTGTGCGCGCAGTACGCGGTGCATGCCCATTTCCAGAAAATTCCGGCTCTGTTCGGGCAGCTTAAATGGCGCCAGTCGGCCAGCCGTCACACGGAAATTGCGCTGGTCGATTACAAACAGGACGAGTGCCGGAGCGGCCTTGGTCTCAAGGGTATTCTGGTTATGGCGCTGCTGCCGTTGGCCTGGTGCCGGCGCGTGATCGTTGATCGCTGGCTCAGGGTTTGGAGTCTGGCGCGCTTGCAGGAGGGACTCGGTCAGCGGATCGATCCGTCGAATGTGATTCTGGGCAACGTCGAGCTGCACGGCACGCGGAATGTTCGCTTCGGCCGCGGTGCGCTGATCTACCCCGGGGTTTATCTCGAAACCCAGGGCGCCGGCTCGATTACGCTGGGCGATGATGTGGTCCTGTCGCGCGGCGTGCATATCGTGGCCTTCGAGCGCGTGGTCCTGGGCCAGGGCTGCATGGTGGGCGAATACACCAGCATTCGCGATGCCAATCATCAGCCCGACCCGGTTTCGATCCGTAACAGCGGTTACGTCAGCGCCCCCATCGAGCTCGGCACCAACGTCTGGCTGGGACGTGGCGCCGCGGTGCTCAAGGGCGCCAGCATAGGTGAGCACAGCGTGGTCGGCGCCAATGCGGTGGTCACCAAATCCATCGGCCCACGACAGATGGTCGGCGGTGTTCCCGCCCGGGCTCTGCGCCAGACCGATTCGACGGCATAACATGCCCTCCCTTTAATGACAGGCAGATCAACTCCCATGAACCTAGATTATCCATTAGCCCAAAACCCGTTCGCCCTGAGCCTGTCGAAGGGCTGTCCATGGTTCGATGCCCCGAAGGCAACGGGGCCTTGGGCTCAAATCCCCTTGGAGGACAAGCTCACCATGAACGGATTTTCCCCCAGATTTCGCCAAATGGACAATCTGGGATGAACATTCCCTTGCCGCCCATGGCCTACCTGGTCAGTCGCTATCCGGCCATCTCGCACACCTTTATCCTGCGTGAAATTCAAGGCCTGCGGGCCTTGGGTCATGCCCTGTTCACCGCCTCGATCAATCCACCCGACCGCGCCCCGGAGGCGATGGAAGGGTATGAAAAACAGGAGGCCGAGAACACCTTCTTTGTCAAGGCGCAAGGCTTGTTCGGTGCTCTGTCGGCGCTCCTCTACTGGTGTGTGAGATCGCCCGGAAAGCTTTTCCACACGCTGTGCCTGGGCTTGCGCCTGGGCAGGAACGGCAGCTGGTTTTACGCGCTGGCCTATGTCGCTGAAGCGGCTCTGGTGGCACGCTGGATGCGCCAACTCGGCCTGCAAGTCCTGCATGTTCATTTTGGCAATGCGAGTGCCACCGTCGGCGTCCTGGTGAAACGCCTGACTGCCTGTCATCTGTCTTACACCATCCACGGTCCCGACGAGTTTGACGACGTCTTCGGCCAGCACTTGCCACTGAAAATGAGCGAAGCCGACAAGGTGGTGTGTATCAGCCAATTTGCCAAAGGGCAGTTGATGCGCATCAGCCACCCCGATAACTGGTCGAAACTGGAGGTCTGCCGCCTGGGGGTTGATCCGGCTCAATTTACCTACGCGCTACGCGCAGCGAACAAAAGCACGATCGAATTGCTTTGCGTCGGCCGCCTGTCCTCGGCCAAAGCGCAAATTCTGATTGTCCAGGCCTGCGCGCAGCTGCGCGATGAAGGACTTGATTTCAGCTTGACGATGGTTGGCGATGGCCCCGATCGCTCGCGCATCGAGCAGGCGATAGAGCGCCTGCAACTGGAGCAGCACATCAAACTGACCGGCTCCCTCAACCAGCAGGCGGTGCGCGCGCAGTTTGCGCGCGCTGACGTCTTTGTCCTGCCCAGCCTGGCCGAGGGCATTCCGGTGGTCTTGATGGAGGCGATGTCGAGCGGGGTTCCCTGCGTCTCGACACCGGTCAACGGTATTCCCGAGCTGATCTTGCATGAGCGCACCGGCTTGCTGGCGACCCCCGGCGATGTGGACAGCCTGACGCTGCAACTGCGGCGCTTGATTCAGCAACCCGAATTGCGCCGCGCGCTGGCTGAAGCCGCCCATGCGAAAGTGCTGACCGACTTTGACCTCGGGCGCAATGTGGCGCAACTGAGCCGGATATTCGCCGGCTTTGCACCCTCCCGGGCTTGACCGGCATGGATCTCGCTAACCAACCGATCACGCCGCCAGCGTCCCTGCGCTCTCGCATGCTGCATGCTGCCGGCTGGCTGGTGGGGGGCAACATCTCGTCGCAGTTGCTGCGTCTGATCAGCAACCTGATCCTGACCCGCTTGCTGCTGCCCGAAGCCTACGGCCTTCTGGCCGCAGTCAATATCCTGTATTTCGCGCTGGTCATGTTTTCCGATCTGGGTGTCTGGCAAAGTGTGGTCAAGAGCGAGCGCGGCACCCAGAGCAATTTTCTCGGTACCGCCTGGTCCGTGCAGTTGCTGCGCAGTGCCTTGCTGTGGGTCGTGATTCTTGGTATTGCCGCATTCCTTCATCTGGCCGGCGGCATGGGTTATTTCCAGCCGGGTACGGCCTATGCCGACCCACGCTTGCCGCTCTTGATTGCAGTCTTCAGCCTTTGCGCCTTGTTGCAAGGACTGGAATCGATGAAGCTGGCGATCGCGCAGCGCGAGCTCAAAATCGCCTATTTGGCCCGGCTTGAGTTTCTTACCCAGTTGATTGCCATGGCGGTCACCCTGGTACTGGCCCTGGCCACGCACTCCGTCTGGAGTCTGGTGATCGGCACCCTGGCCTCGGCCGCCGGAAGAACGGCCTTGAGCCACTGGTATTTGCCAGGGCCATCCTGCCGTCCCCGCTGGGATCGCTCGTGCGCGCTGGAAATCATCAACTTTGGCAAATGGATCCTGGTTTCCTCGGTAATCGGATTTCTGGCGGCGAATGGCGAAAAGCTGATCTTAGGCGGCAGTCTGAGTACCGGAAGTTTTGGCGTATTTTCGATCGCCAGCACCTTGATGATGGCCGTCATGAGTATCTATTCGAGCCTCAACGCCCACATCATCTTTCCGACGCTCAGTGAAGCCCTGCGCACCAATGCCGGCAGTGCGGCCAGGGTTTATTCCCGGGTCCAGCAAATCGCCGATGCGTTTCTGGGCATCATGGCCGGCGGAATTTTTATGGCCGGGCACTGGGCCGTCGATCTGCTTTATGACCAGCGCTACCAGGATGCAGGCTGGATGCTGCAATGGCTTGGTTTTGGCCTGCTTGCGATCCGGCATCAGGTGGTGGAGCAGCTTATGTTTGCCAAAGGTCGCCCGGCCTGGGTGAGTGCCAGCAATAGCGTGCGGGCATTGAGTCTGGCCTTGCTTATTCCCGCCGGATTCGCTGCCGCAGGCGAACGCGGAGCCATAGCTGCCGTGGTCGTCAGTCAGTTCGCCAGTTGGCCGGTGGCCCTGTTGTTCAAATACCGCAACGGTCTTCTCACCCTGGCCTCCGAGCGGATCTGGTTGCCATCCCTGGCCGCCGGCCTGCTCGCCGGATGGGCCCTAGACTCGGGACTGAGCGCCCTTCTCAACTGAGCACACAACGTTTGCCCTATTGACTGGAACAGGAACATGCGCATTACCTTTTTATTGCCCTCCGACAACCTGACCGGCGGCAACCGAGTGGTGGCCATCTACGCGCAACAGCTGGTGGCGCGAGGTCACGAGGTGCTGGTGGTGACCTGCGCCCCGGACCGTTTGCGCCTGCGCGAGATGGCCAGGGCCATGCTCAAAGGTGACTGGCAGAGCTTGCGCAACCATGTGGCGCCGCAACCCGGGCACATCGGATTGTCCGGTGTACCGCACAAGGTTCTCGAGTGTCCGCGCGCGATCACGGCCGACGACGTTCCCGATGCCGATATCATCATTGCGACCTGGTGGGAAACGGCGGTCTGGATGCACGCCATGCCCGTGTGCAAAGGGCGCAAGGTGCATTTGATTCAGGGCTACGAAGTCTGGCTGGATCCGCAGGCCGTGGCACAGGTGCATGGCGCATTGCAACTGCCCAATCTGAAGATTGCCATTTCATCGGATCTGAAGCGGACGATTGAGGAAAAACTGGGCGATCTGGGCATCCGCATTGTCTCCAATGCCGTTGATCTGTCGCAGTTCGCCGCGCCGGTTCGAGACAAGCAGGACACGCCGACCGTCGGCTTTGTCTATGCCATTGCCCCCATCAAGGGCGCCGACATTTGTGCGCGGGCGTGCGAACTGGCGCGGCGCGAGGTTCCCCAGCTAAGAGTCGTCGCCTTTGGCGCTGACCGGCCTTCCGGCCAGGTTCCCTTGCCCAGTGGAACCGAGTACTTCTACCGTCCGCGACAAGCCGATCTCAAGCAGATTTACGGGCGTTGCGATGCCTGGCTGTTCGGTTCGCGCCTCGATAGTTTTGGCTTGCCCATTCTGGAAGCGATGGCCTGTCGTACGCCGGTCATTGCCGTTCCGATTGGTGCCGCACCGGATTTGCTGGCTGACGGCATCGGGGTCCTGGTGGCCAAGGAGTCGCCCGAAGAGATGGCGGCCGCCATCGTTGCCATGTGCCGCCAAAGCACGAGCGATTGGCGCCAACATTCGGATCGGGCCTATCTCAAGGCGCACGCTTATTCCTGGAACGATGCCGCGTCATGTTTGCTGGATATCCTGACGCAGCAACTGATTCAGCCCGCCCCGGTGCGTTGAAGAGACGACGGCCCGAATGAGTGACCCCATCAAGCTGCCGCAATCCAATCCAGACCGCGTGCTGAAGGCAAGGGGCTTGGCGACTTACCTGCCAACGCTGGATGGCTGGCGAGCCCTTGCCATCGCCCTTGTCCTTTTCGCACACGCCTCGGACTCCATACAAAATGCCATCCCCCCTTTGTTGTTCTCCAATGCTGATGCCTTGAAGAAAGTCGGATTGTTTGGCGTTCAATTATTTTTTGGCTTGAGCGGATTTCTGATCACCAGCAAACTGATTGACGAAGAATGCCGGCGCGGACAAATCTCTCTGGCCTCGTTTTACATCAGGCGTGGCTTCCGGATACTTCCGGCTGCCACGATGTTTCTGTCAGTCGCCGGGTTTCTGGCGCTCTGTGGAATAATAAACATCAGCCCGGGTCGCTGGCTCAGCACACTCTTTTTTGCGGCAAACTACAGCCCTGCCGAGCACAGTTGGTATCTTGGCCATTTCTGGTCGCTGGCGGTAGAGGAGCACTTCTATTTCTTGTGGCCTGCGGCCTTTCTTTTTCTTCGGACCAGCCACCGACGTCTCGCCTGGGCGATCTTCCTGGCGCTGTTCATTGCCTTATGGCGCGCCGTCGATTTCAAATATCAGGTGACCGGTTCGTCACCGGCGGTCTTTTGGGGACGCACCGACATTCAGGCCGACAGCATTCTCTGGGGGGTGCTGATTGCCCTGCTGTACGGCGATCCGCGCTGGAAAGAACGCCTGCACCTGTTGTTTTCCTTGCGCAGCAGTTGGCCGATCCTGTTTATCGTTTTATTCGGGCTTGAGTTAATTCCGGCGTCTGACTGGAAACTGGGCTTTTTTCTGATCAGCATAAAATCCATGCTCATCCCGCTCGTCATGCTTGGCACCGTCATCCAAAGTTCCAATGTGCCGGGACGCATTCTGGAGACACCCGTGTTTCGCTGGCTGGGGCGACTTTCCTATAGCCTTTATTTGTGGCAGCAGTTGTTTCTAGTCTGGAATGAAGAGCGCGTAAGTGGTCTCGGGTTTCTGCAACTCTTCCCCTACAATATTTTGGCGCTCTTTGTTTGCGCCACGCTAAGCATGCTGTGGATTGAAAGTCCGCTGATCGCCTTGGGTCATCGAATGGCCAAGAGAACCCAGCATGGCAGCCTGGTCAATACATCACGCGTCTGAATGGAGGTGCAGGCCGGGCCTGCTCGACCAGATCACCGGATATGGAACGGTCACTTTCTTTGCGGTTTTTGATGCTTTCACCCCAGCCGAGCAGGAGAAACAGCATCGGTTCGGTCTGGGCACCCATATACACGGTGGCAAAGGCGATGAAACACATCAGATAGATACCCGAAAAGGTAAAGCCAATCGGCACGACGTCGCGCGCCGCTTTAATGCCGAATTTAACCTGCGAAATAATGGCATAGACAAACATGATCACAAACATGGCGGGTGCAAGCACGCCATGCTGCAGTGCCATCAGAAAAAAAGCGTTATCGACCGATTCCATGCCCCTTATCTTGGGCACGGTGGTCAGCCCCCAGCCTGTCCAGAATTTTTCCATCAAAAAGCTCTTGTATTGCTCGATCATGACCTTGCGGTAGAGCATGGTCTGGGCTTCGCCGCTGAGAATTTCGCCATCCTTGGGGGTTATGTAAGCGTCCAGCGCTAGCTGACCAGCCAAACCGCCAAGCAGGAAGACAACAATGAAGATGACCAGCCATCGCTGGCGATTTTTGGTCGTACCGACAGCAGCCAGCGCAGCACCGATAAAAGCGCCAATCCATGGGCCGCGAGAGATTGTCATCAAGGCCATCACAATAAATACAATGGATATCTGGTGCTTGAAAGGGATGGAAAACCTTCGCGCCTGCTTCTGAATCCACCCCAGCCCGCCCGCCTGGGCCTGTTCCCAAACGCCCAGCCAGGACAGCCAGCGGTGCAGGCGGTAGACGACGACAATCATGATGCAGGCCAGGATCGGATGCTCGAAGGTGCCGGCAGTGCGCGCAATCCCCCAGCGCAGTGATATCGAACTGTAGGAATGCGGGAAAAAGGGCGAAAGCAGTTTGTATATCGGGCTGACCCAAAACTTGGCTTCGAAGAGGAAGGCGGGAAACAGCAGCAGCAACATGAGCACGAACATGCGCGCCGTTTCGATGTCCATGCGCCGGCTATTGATGATGTGGCGGCCAAGCAGGTAGGGTCCGATGACCGAACCTGCCATGTAATGCGCATAGTGCTGTGCGTCCGAGTAGCCCCGCCCGAAATAATCAGCGACAACGCGGATGATCACGTAGATCAGCAACATCGACTCCATCGTGCCGATGCGTATTTCTGCGAACTTGTTCTTGAGTAAAACGAAAAGAATCGGGAAGATCGCTGCCGACATGAAATTGTAGTCAGACATCAAGGGTACGTGAATCCAGAAAATAAACGGCAGGAGCATAAAAAAGGGTATCCAGACCTGTAAAAAGGCCGTCTCCAGATCCCTCTTCCAGAGCACCAGAATAGCAATCAGCATCGCGACAAAGACGATGTATTCAGTCATTTATTTGTGCGCTTCTGTACCCATTGGGCGCGCAGCAACTCTATCTGAAGCCTCAGGTTAGACAAACTCATGAAGCGGCTGAACTTTTCCTTGGTTAACATCTCGATCATCAGTTCTTTCATATAACCGCCGTCCTGGAACACGGGAATGTTGCTCACAAACAGGCCCACAGCCTCCGGGTCGAGTTTTTCCAGCATCCGTTTTGCGTGCGTCGACTCCCCTTTGCTTACAACTTGTGCCTCCAGCACAATGAATACCTGCCCCAGGGCGCCAATCAGCAACTCGGTGTCGGCACTGAGCAGAAGCGGTGGCAAGTCAATCAGGACAAATTCATACTGTTCCGACCATAGGCTGACCGCCTGTTTGAGAAGATCAAGGCGCTGGACGCCGCTAGAAAGTTGGCTGCCAAAACCGACCCCGGCGATGGCTTGGTCCTGATAGATGACCGTCTGAGCGATTTGTTCAACATCGGCAGCACCGGACAGATAGTCCGAAAGCCCTGGTACGAGGGCATCGAAGTTGGGACTGGGCGAGAAACTGTTGGCATCCACCACCAGCACGCGAAACCCCAGTTGCTGGAGAACGACGGCAGTATCCAGCATGACATTGCCGGCACTGACCACGCTCTTGACTGGAGTGAACGAAAAGACGTGTTGCCCTGAGCGCTCCTTGTTTCGGATCAGCGCGGAAGAAAAACGCCGGGTCTGCTCCTTGGCAAATATTTTCGAGGACAGGTCGGAATCTTCCAGTTGCCAGCCTGCAGCGGGAATTCCCATCAACTTCTCGGCCTCGTTCACCGTGTAGATGCGCCGGTCCAGCATGTCCAGGGCGATCGCCGCCGTAAAAGAAAGAACGCAGGCGAGCATCAGAACGATCAGCAATAGTTTGGTTTTTCCGATCCCCATCGGGGTCTCGGCCGACAAAGCCGGTGTGACCAGACGCACAAAGCCGATCGCGCCACTTTCGTTTTGCAAATAGTTAAGCCGGTCGCGTACCTCCTTCTGTTCTTGTTCGCGCTTGCGCATGTCGCTGGTGAGACGCATGGCCTGCTGAAAGTTTCTTGCGTAGTCCGCAGCCTGGCTTTCAATTTTCTTCAGGCTCACCTGAATCTCGGCTTCCACCTGTTTGGTCTGGCGCAGGGATGCGGTCAGACGGTTTTTTACATTCTCGAACGCGGCTTTCTCGAATTCGGACTCGCTGGTTTGAAGGCGTTTGTTGATGGCTTCATATTCCATCAGCGCCGGTTTCCTGGCCGGATGCCGGTCTTCGAGACCGGAAGCAATTCTGCCAAGTTCTTCTGAACGTTTTACGACCTCGTTGCGCAAGGCCTGAAGACCGGTGTCCTGCAAGCGCATCTCCATGATTGAGCGGCCCATCGAGGCCGGCGTTTCGCGCTGTGTCAGGAAAGACTGCAATGTAGCTTCGGCATGGGCTCTCTCGATCGACGCCACGGTGTATTTCTCGCGGGACTGTGACAGCATAACGTCATAGGGGTTGACGGCGCTCTCGCCAAAGGTGGTGAGACCCAGCTTTTCTGAATACTGAATACGCTGCGCCTCAAGTTGCGTGATTTCATCTTGCAATTTCTTGGCATTGGCTTCCAGCGCTTCAACCCGCTCGACGGAGCCGAAGATCTGCTCGCTTTTGGTGGTCTCCAGAAATGAGGCGGTGATGGCATTGACGATTTCGGCCAGAGTTTCTTTGCGCGGTCCTTCCAAACCAATGCGCACCATGTAGGTATCAGGAATGGCGCGCACAGTCACCACTTTTTGAAGCTGTTCAATGTATTTGCGCTCGCTCAGTCTTTGCGGCTGAACATCGATCCTGGCCTCGCGCATCTTGATCAAGGCGCGCTGGATCACGTCGTAGCGCTTGACCGTAGTGGAGAGGTGGTTCACAAATTCCCGGTATTGCGAGTTGGACTGCAATTCCACTTCCTTGTCGGTCGCCAGGATTTTCATGTAGTTCGGCGAGACCTGGAACACGGACTCGACGCCATAGTAGCTTTGGCCCTTGATCCACGCCACGGGAATACCGGCGAGCACTACCACCAGCCAGATCAGCGCACTGATCCGGTAATACTTACGCAGGCTGAGCAGGGGCCTGATGCCGCGTCCGGGCAGTTGGCTGGTATCCATGTGACTTGGTTTGGCTCCGTGGTGTCGGGTTGGTGTGATAATTTTGGCACTTCGGTCTATTTGACCCAGGATCAATTACACTACAGAGACTGTCTTTGAGTGTTACCAGACTGTGGCAGTCTCCTTCGAACGACACACGCTGACCCATGATTGAACTTCTGCTCGCCCTGGCAATGATTCCGCTTGCCTTGCCCGCCCTGTCATTGCTGACGCTGACCTTGGCAGCCTTGGGACAGTCAGGCAAGGGCTTGGTCATGCTTGACCCGCCCGATGTTTCTCCGCCACGAGTGGCGGTGCTCGTACCCGCGCACAATGAATCGGTCAACGTCCTTGCCACCATTGAATGTCTCAAGCGCCAACTGGGTTCGGCAGACCGTTTGCTGGTGATCGCCGACAACTGCAATGACGACACTGCTGAACTTGCGCGGCTTGCCGGGGCACTGGTCATCGAGCGTCACAATTTTGATCTTCGCGGCAAAGGCTATGCCCTTGCCTTTGGTGTAGACCATCTGCGTGCGGATCCGCCTGAGGTGGTGCTGGTGGTCGATGCCGACTGCACAGTCTCCGACGGGGCCGTGGGCTGCATCGCGCAACATTGCCGGGCCACCGGCAAACCGGTGCAGATGCTTAACCTGATGAGTGCCGGCGCCGGCGCCGGCCTAAGACTCAGAGTGCTTGAGTTTGCCATGCTCATGAAAAACCTGGTTCGTCCCATGGGCTCATTTCGCTTGGGGAGGGCCTGCCACCTGATGGGAACCGGCATGGCTTTGCCCTGGTCGCTGATGTCGACCGCCAAACTGGCCACCGGCCATATCACAGAAGACATGAAACTGGGCGTTGATTTGGCTGTTGCCGGTTATGCTCCCCAGTTTCTGCCCCAGGTACGGGTCAGCAGCGCTTTCCCGCAGGACACCAGCGTCGCCAAGGTACAAAAGTCGCGCTGGGAGCACGGCCATCTGGCCACCTTGACCGAGGAACTGCCAGGCTTGCTTGCGGCAGCCCTCAGGTCTGGCGATCCAGCCTTGATCGTGATGGCCATGGATTTGCTGATCCCGCCGGTTGCCCTTTATCTATTGCTGCTGGCGGCTACCGGGGCAGGCTGCATCGCCGCCGCTGCGTTCTGGCCTGTATGGCAGCTTGCGGCAGTCTTTGTCAGCATCGCTGTGATGAGTTTTTCCCTTTCCATCGGGCTCGCATGGTGGGGTTTCGCGCGCCATTTGCTGAGTCTCCGTGAACTCCTGACGACCCCGCTGTACGCCGTGTGGAAAGTGCCGGTGTATCTGGCATATTTCCTGAAAAAGAGGTCCGGTTGGGTACGCACCAAGCGCGAGTCGGAATAATGGAAACGTGTCAGCAGGCAGAGTGTGCATAAGGCAATAAACACATTCTTTGGTCAGGTGTATGTCATCAACCTGAAATCAAGAGCCGATCGCCGAGCCGAGATGAACGAGCAACTCCGGCACATCGGCCTGAGCTTCGATTCGCCCAATGTACTGATTTACGAAACCATGAAGCCATCCGATCCGGCTGGTTTTCCAAGCGTTGGCGTCCGCGGCTGTTTCATGAGTCATTTGGCGGTGTTGCGCGAAGCCAGGAATAAGGGCGTGAAATCAGTCCTGATTCTTGAAGACGACCTGAACTTCTGTGAGAACTTCAGCGCCAGATTCAGCACCGCGGCGACCTGGCTCGAGGGTTTTGACTGGGGC
>CAIVZW010000073.1 GCA_903910495.1 uncultured beta proteobacterium | reverse complement strand
TTGAGGCCAAGATGAAAATATCCGACGCCGACCTCCGGAAAAGCCTGGGCCACCTGGTCGGTATAAACGCGCAGGCGGCTGTTGAGAAAACGGATCTGCCCCTGGCGGTCGTCGGCAGCACCGGCATAATCAACCAGCAGGCTCTTGTAGCCGCCGCGATCCTGCAGATGCTGGGCGAGCAGAACGGTAATCCCTTGCAGGTGGACTCGTTTTTCCTCGACGATGGCCTCGTGTCCGCGCAACTTGAGGACGTAGCCGGTGGCGATGATCGGCAGGCCGACCACCGGCAGCAGGATCAGCATCAACTGCATGCGCAGGGTTGACGGCCAATAGCGGCGAAGAAATCGAATCACTCGTTTTCTCGATTCGGGAAAATGATTTCATGCAGATACTACCGCAAGGCTTGAGGAAGCGGATGCGCATCGTTTTGCGGCTGCTGTTGATCTTTGTGAGACTTTGCAGTTGTTGGGAGAGCGCTGCAAGATATTGATTATTTAACTTAAAAACTCTGTAACCGGTAAAAACCGCTCAGGGTCCGATGCCCGCAGGCAGCGAAGGGTTCATCATCTTTCAACTTCGGCTTAGGTTTATGACGCCATCGCTCAGGTTGGCGCAGCGAACAGACCGGCACGGGCGTGTTCGCTGACGACGCGTGCTGCCGGATGCGTCAATCGTCGTTCCGGGGAAATGAGGAAGTACCGCTCGCGGATTTCCTCGATCACGCCGATCTGCTCGACTTTGTAGTGTGCAACGACCTCGGGCAGACTGGCGGTGGCAGAGGGAAACACACCGGCGCCGCCCTCACCGAAAGCTTTCATCAGGGCGCTGTCGTCGAATTCCCCGACGATCCGCATCCAGACGCCTTGGCGCTCCAGCCATCGCGGCAGGGCGCCGTGCAGGGCGCTGTCCTTGCCGGGCAGCAGTAACGGCTCGCCATTCAGGTTTTCTGGGAATCGGCCTTTGAGTTTTCTGGTGAGCTCTGGCGAAGCCATGAGGGCAACCGCCGATTCCCCCAGCAGATGGCTGTAGCCCTTGATTTCCGTCCCGGGCGGCATCGGACGGTCGGCCAGCACCATATCGAGTCGATGGATCGCCATCTCGGCCAACAGGCGTTCGAGCCGGTCTTCCTGGCACACCAGGCGTACCGCCTCTGGCAGATCGAGAACCGGCGCAAGCAGCCGATGCGCGACAAACTTGGGTACCACATCGGAGATGCCGACGCGAAACGTAACGAAAGGCTCCTCGCCGCCCTGACGCAGGATCTCCTCCAGTTCCGCACCGGTCTGGAAGATTTCCTCGGCGTAGGACAAGGCCAGCTTTCCCGCCGCGGTCAGTTCCATCCGACGCCCGGTACGATTGAAGAGCATCACCCCAATCCGTTCCTCAAGTTGGGAAACCTGGCCGGAGAGCGTCTGCGGTGCCAGATGTAGGCGTTCGGCCGCCCGGATGATGCCGCCTTCGCGGGCGACGCTGACGAAGTAATGCAAATGCTTGAAGTTCAGCATGGCGCTGCTCCTTTATCCTGTTTTTTCGAACAAATCGCAATATATTATCTGTTTGCAACGAACAAAAGTCATCCCCATAATTGATCCATCGCTTGTTACTTATGGGGAAGACAAATGCAGATCCAGATTCACTCCAACGACTTTGATCTGACCGACGGCTTGCGTGAGCACATCGTCAAGCGGCTGGCGTATTCCTTGAATCATGGCCGCGACATGATCACGCGCATCGTGGTAAGGCTCGCCGACGTCAATGGGCCCAGGGGCGGCGTCGACAAGTGCTGCGGCATCGAAGTCCGCTTGAAGGGCGCTTCCGCCATTGCCATCGATGATACCCAAGCCGATCTCTATGTCGCCATCGACCGGGCCGCCGATCGCACCGGACGCACCCTGGACCGCTGGATCGCCCGGCGCCCCCATCTCGCCAACCGGCGAAACACCAAACAGTGTGACTCGACTCCTGTGCTGGAGGCTCAACCATGAGCGAAAGCAGCATGTTGCTCCTGGCCACACAGTTCCCCCCGCGCATTTTTCCAGGTGCGGCGCGGCACGTACTTGGCCGTCTTGGTCAGACTGCAGGGCATTTTTGTTCTGTTTGTCTGGCCCACCTTTCCAGTGTTGAGTTGAAAACGTACATATGAATGATGCCATCGCTGTCAGCTTCGCCACCGGCCCGATGTGGGCCGGCTTTGTTGCTTTTGTGTTGGTTATGCTGGCACTCGACCTGTTTGTTTTCGGCGGTCGCAAGACACACCGCGTCCACGTCAAGGAAGCGCTGGCCTGGGTGATTGTCTGGGTGTCGCTGGCCCTCGTCTTCGCCGGGCTGCTTTGGTGGTACCTGAACGACACGCAGGGTGCCGAGGTGGCGCGCACCAAGACGCTGGAGTTCCTCGCCGGCTATCTGATCGAACAGTCGCTGTCGGTCGACAACATGTTCGTCTTCGTGATGATCTTCGGCTTCTTCGCCGTACCGCCAGAACTGCAACGCCGCGTGCTGCTCTACGGCGTGCTCGGTGCGATTGTCATGCGCGCAGGCATGATCCTGGCCGGCGTCTGGCTGGTGCAGCAGTTCGCATGGATTCTCTACGTCTTCGGCGCATTCCTGATCGTCACCGGCGTCAAGATGCTAATCTTCGCCGAACACCAGCCGGACCTCGAGCGCAACCCGCTGCTACGCTGGCTGCGCGGTCACCTGCGCATCACGCCGGAATTTCACGGTGAAGCCTTCTTCGTGCGGAAAAACGGCCTGCTTTGGGCGACCCCGATGTTCCTCGTGCTGGTGCTCATCGAAGCCAGCGACCTGGTGTTCGCGGTGGACAGCATTCCGGCGATCTTTGCCGTAACCACCGACCCTTTCATCGTATTCACCTCGAACCTCTTCGCCATCATGGGCCTGCGCGCCCTTTACTTCCTGCTCTCCGACATGGCGGATCGTTTCCATCTGCTCAAGTACGGCCTCGCTATCGTGCTCGTCTTCATCGGCGGCAAGATGCTCGTCATGCCCTGGTTCCACGTACCGATCCAGTGGTCGCTTTCCATCGTCGCCAGCATCATCCTCGTCTCGGTAGTCGCCAGTCTGGCGCTCTCGAAACCCCCTTCCCAACCCGAAAGGAGACTGACATGAACCACAACCATTCCCGCACCCAGGCGATCGCCCTGCCGCATGGCGGCGTCGAGTCCAGCCTCGCCACCAACAAGGTGATCCGCAACACCTACCTGCTGCTGTCGCTGACCCTGGCTTTCGCAGCGCTCACGGCCGGCGTGTCGGCGGCGCTCAAGCTGCCGCATCCAGGCATCCTGCTCACTCTCGGCGGCTACTTCGGTCTGCTGTTCGCCGTGCACAAGCTGCAGAACAGCGCCGGGGGAATCATCGCCGTGTTCGCGCTCACCGGCTTCATGGGTTATACCCTGGGCCCAATCATCAGCCGCTATCTCGGCCTGCCCAACGGCGGCGAGATCGTCATGCAGGCCCTGGGTGCCACCGCCGTGATTTTCGTCGGCCTTTCGGCCTACGCGCTGACCACCAGGAAGGACTTCAGCTTCATGGGCGGCTTCCTGAGCGTCGGCATCCTGCTCGCGTTCATCGCCGGACTGGCGGCAATATTCCTCGAAATCCCGGCGCTGTCGCTTACCGTCTCGGCGGTTTTCGTGCTGCTGATGTCCGGCCTCATCCTCTACGAGACGAGCAGCATCATCCACGGCGGCGAGACCAACTACGTGCTGGCGACGGTGACGCTGTTCGTCTCGATCTTCAATCTCTTCACCAGTCTGCTGCAATTGTTCGGCTTCATGAACGGGGACGATTGAGGACTATGGCTTGCCTGATTCAACGATTGCGGGCGCTGGCGCCCAGCCGCGAGCAGCTCGAAGCCAACCCCTGGCTGCGTACGCTGGCGCCCTACCTTGCTCACCCGAAAGTCTGGCACTGGTCACGGCGCGGTGTCGCCACTGGCGCCGCGATCGGCCTGTTCATCGGACTGCTCATTCCCATCGCCCAGATCCTCATCGCAGCGGCGGTGGCGGTTGTCCTGAGGGTCAACGTTCCGGTCGCCGTCGCGGGAACGCTATTAACCAACCCCCTGACCGTTCCGCCCATCTACTACGCGGCCTACCGTCTCGGGGCTTGGGCGACCGGGGTTTCGATACCGGCGGCGTTTTCGCTGGTTGATCCCTTGGCGTACTGGGAGAACCTCGGAATGATCGGCATGCCGCTGATCGCCGGCCTCGGAATAATGGCGACCTTCGTCTCTATCGCCAGTTACCTGCTCATCTCGCAGGTGTGGATCTGGCGTGTCGCCTCGAAACGTCAAGGGGGCGCCGATTAAGCTATTTTCGCCGCTATAATCGAGCTGGATCACCACAGAGGTCAGTACACCGCCTCGACATCGAGTATTCAAGAATGGAATCGCCATGAAACGTATCCTGCTGTTCTTAGGCACCAACCTCGCCATTGTTATGGTGTTGTCAGTTACCATGCGCCTGCTTGGTGTGGAACCCTATCTCAACGCCAATGGGCTTAACCTCACTTCATTGCTGATCTTCACTGCCGTAATGGGTTTTGGCGGGTCATTCATCTCCCTCGCCATTTCCAAATGGTCGGCAAAAAAATCGATGGGTGTTCATGTCATCGAAACGCCATCGAACTCCACTGAATTCTGGCTGGTTGAAACCGTACGCAAATACGCCACCAAGGCGGGCATTTCCATGCCCGAGGTTGGCGTGTACGACGCACCGGACGTCAACGCCTTTGCCACGGGCATGAGCAAGAACAGCTCGCTCATTGCTGTCTCCAGCGGATTGTTGCAGCAGATGACGCGTCCGGAAGCCGAGGCAGTATTGGCCCATGAAGTCACCCACGCGGCCAGCGGAGACATGGTAACGATGGCGCTGATCCAAGGGGTTGTAAACACCTTCGTCATGTTCCTGTCCCGCGTCATCGGTTCGCTGGTGGACAAAGTGATATTCAAAACCGAACGAGGCCATGGCCCCGCCTTTTTTATCACGATGATCATCGCCGAACTGGTGCTGGGTATTCTCGCCTCGATCATCGTTATGTGGTTCTCGCGTCAGCGAGAGTTCCGCGCCGACCGTGGCGGTGCTGATCTGGCCGGGCGGAGTAACATGATCGCCGCCCTGGAGCGCCTTGCTTCCCTGCACCCACAACCTCTGCCCGACAAAATGGCGGCCTTCGGCATTTCAGGTGGTGTGGGTGGCGGCATCAAACGCCTGTTCATGACGCATCCGCCGATGGAAGAACGCATTGCTGCACTGAGGGCAGCGCAGTAATGCCCTTGCTGCTAGTCAAATACCGCCGGCAGAGCGATGATCTTTCCCCACATCTTATTGTAAGACGTGCAGTAATTTATAAGGATCCATTGTAAACAGTGAATCGCGAAGTTAACCTCGGATCCCTATGAGATGGTGATTGATCTGAAGTGTTGGTGGGAAGCAAGGTCGATGGCAGCGACTGGGTGGATTTCGTGCACGATCAAATGAGGATCAACCGCGCTCGCAGGTGCTTTGGCGCGGACACGAGAAAATATTCGGGTCAGTCGAGATGATTGCCGCAATGCGGACAGTGGCTGGGCTGATCCCTGCCGGCATCGAGTATCGCCGCGGTCATGATCGCCGTCGGCAAGGCAAAGATGCCGATGCCGACCAGCACGATCGCCCCGGAAAGTGCCTTGCCGAGCGAGGTCACCGGGGTGATGTCACCGTAGCCGACGGTGGTCAGCGTCACGATGGCCCACCACAGGGTTTCCGGAATGCTGCTGAACTTGTCCGGCTGGGCCGCGTGCTCGACCAGATAGAGCAGTGCGGCAAAACAATAGGTCGTGATCAACATTATCAGCAGCGAAATCACCAGCAGATGCTTGCGCCGGCCGACGGCACCGGAGATCGCCTGAAAGGAACGGTCAAGCCCTTCCAGATGCAACACCCGGAGTAAGCGGGAGAGGCGGAAGATGCGCAGGAAACGCAGATCCCACGGCGCCCACAAGGTGACGATGACGAGCAGGTCAAGCAGCGGCAGCGGATGCAGCGCGTAGTTCAGCCGCCCGCTGATCGGCGCGTTGTAGCGGGTCTGCTCGACACAGACCCACAGGCGAAGTCCGTACTCGATGATGAAAAACCCGGTCGAGAAAGCTTCCAGAGCGTGGAACAGAGCCCGGTTGGGTGCGTAAATCGACGGCACCGTCTCCAGAGCGACCGCGGCGCAATTGGCCAGAATCACCGCCGCCAGGACATAGTTGATGTAGCGTGCCGCCCGGTTGGTCGGCACCGGCCGGTGCAGGATGTGGAACAGGCGAAGGCGAAAGGATTCCATGGCCGAAGCGCATCCGATGACAAGACAATGCACATGGTAGCCCAGCTGCCAACCCGGCTTCAACAAAGCTTTTGCAAGGAATCATGAAATATCTCCGAATTGCGGCACAATTCTGTCTTCGCATCGGTCATTTGATCCTCAACCCCAAAGCAAAGGCGCTTCCATGAATCTAAAAAACTCAGTCGGCCAGGTAGAAACCCTCTCATGGTTCGACAGGCTCACCACGAACGGGGTTTTGATCCATCACTCGGAGGGCGAAACGTCCGTTCGCCCTGAGCAGCCCGCACAGCGGGCGTGTCCCCCAGGGGGATTTCCTGCGGGGCATCGAAGGGATCATCATCTTTCAACTGCGGTTTATAGGATGAAGACACTCGTCGCAACTATCTCTGCCTTCCTTTTCCTTGCCACCTTTCAGGCCACAGCGGCTGAACCCAAGGAAACCAGAACGGCCTCCGGGATCGTGATCACCATGCTCAAGGAAGGCAGCGGCGCCAGCCCGAAAAGCACGGACACCGTCAAGGTTCACTACCGTGGCACACTGGCCAGCGGCAAGGAATTCGACAGTTCCTACGGGCGCGGACAGCCGGCCAGCTTCCCCCTGAACCGGGTCATCCCGTGCTGGACTGAGGGGGTACAGACGATGAAGGTTGGCGGCAAGGCCAGACTGCTTTGTCCGCCGGGCCTGGCTTACGGCAGTCGTGGCATTCCCGGGACGATTCCTCCCGAATCAACCCTTAACTTTGAGATTGAGCTTCTGGAGATCCTCAAATAAACGCCTCTGCCCGATAGTTAGCGGCAAGGATCTGCAATGTTGATTGGCGTCTTTTACGCTCTAACGGCAGGCCTGATCTGGGGGCTGGTTTTTATCGGCCCCCTGCTCCTGCCCGAATATCCGGCGGCACTGCAATCCGTTGGGCGCTATCTCGCCTTCGGCCTGATTGCCCTGCCGCTGGCCTGGCTGGGTCGTGCCGAACTGCGTCAGTTATCACGCGCCGACTGGCTGGAAGCGATCAAGCTCTCGGCCATCGGCAATCTCCTTTACTACCTCTGCCTGGCCAGCGCCATCCAGCGTGCCGGCGGTCCCTTGCCGACCATGATCATCGGCACCCTGCCGGTCGTGATCGGGATTACGGCGAACCTGCGCGACCGCCAGAGGGACGGGCAGCTGCCCTGGAAAAAACTCGCACCTTCGCTGGCCCTGATGGCCACGGGCATCGGCTGCGTGAACAACGTCGAGTTTGCCGCCCTGGTCGGCGATGCCCACGCCGACATTCCCCGCTATGCCAGCGGTGCAGCGCTCGCCATTGGCGCACTGGCCTGCTGGACGTGGTATCCGCTGCGCAATGCCGACTGGCTGCGCCATCATCCCGGTCGCCGCCCGCGCACCTGGGCAACCGCACAGGGCCTCGCCACCCTGCCCCTGTCGCTGATCGGATACGCCGTGCTGTGGGCCGGCATGAGCGTCGGCGAGCATTCGTTTCCGATGCCGTTCGGGCCGCGCCCCGGTTTTTTCATCGGCCTGATGTGCACTATCGGCCTGTTTGCCTCATGGCTCGGCACGCTCTGCTGGAACGAAGCCAGCCAGCGCCTGCCGACTGTAGTGGCGGGGCAACTGATCGTTTTCGAAACACTGGCGGCGCTGGCCTACGCCTTCATCTTGCGCGGCCAATGGCCCGAGCCGTTGACGCTGCTCGGTATCGCATTTCTTGTCGCCGGCGTATTGTGGGCGGTACGGATCAAGCCAGTACCCGTGGTTGCGGAAGGCCACGCGACCTGACAGCAGGCAGAGGAAACGCAGAGAAAGGAAAAACATGATTTTCTCTGCGGCTCTGCGGAGGATTTTGCAGTCAAGGGCGATGGCCCAATCCATGGAGCTGGCTGACTCAGTCCGACCCCAAAGCTGTTACACTGCCGGCTTTTGAAAAGCACTGATTTCTGGCAACAACGAGTCTCGTTTTAAGAAGGTGGCAATCATGTCTATTACGCAGAAAATTTTCGATTTCTTTACCCGCAAATCAACGGTTTCAAAAGGCGGTGGCGACAAGGCCATCAGCAAGCAGCACGCCGGTGGCAAGATGACCGCCCGCGAGCGTATAACCGCGCTGCTGGATTCGGGTTCGTTCCATGAATACGACCTGTTCGTTGAACACAACTGCCAGGATTTCGGCATGGGTGACAAGGAACTGCACGCCGATGGCGTCATCACCGGTTCCGGCACCATCGGCGGCCGTCCGGTGTGCATCTATGCGCAGGATTTCACGGTGGCCGGCGGTTCGCTCGGCATCATGCACGCGCGCAAGATCACCAAGGTCATGGATCATGCGATCAACCTGGGGATACCAATCATCGGCATCAACGATTCCGGCGGCGCGCGCATCCAGGAAGGCGTCAATTCGCTGGCCGGCTATGGTGAAATCTTTTATCGCAACACTCTGGCTTCGGGCGTCATTCCCCAGATCTCGGTCATCCTCGGCCCCTGCGCCGGTGGCGCCGTTTATTCCCCGGCCCTGACCGACTTCGTCTTCGTCGTCGACAACATTTCCAAGATGTTCATCACCGGTCCGGAAGTCGTCAAGACTGTCCTCGGTGAGGAAATCTCGATGGAAGATCTCGGTGGCGCACGCGTGCAGGCCGAGATTTCCGGCAACGCCCACTTCTTTGCCGAGAGCGAGCAAGAGTGCTTCGAACAGATCAAGCAGCTCTTCGACTATCTCCCGTCGAACAACCGGCAAAAGGCTGCCGCCATTGCCCAGAAAAAGCCGAAAGCGTCGTACAAGATCGAGAATCTGGTGCCCAAGGATTCCAAGGTGCCGTTCGACGTACGCGACATCGTGCGCGCCCTGGTCGATGACTCCGAGTTCCTCGAAGTGTACGAACTGTTCGCGCCCAACGCGGTGATCGGTTTTGGCCGCATCAATGGCGAAACCGTCGGCATCATTTGCAACCAGGCGCTGGTGCTGGCCGGCGTTCTCGACATCGACGCCTCGGACAAGATCGCCCGCTTTGTCCGCTTCTGCGACGCTTTCAGCATCCCGCTGCTGACCCTGATGGACATCCCGGGCTACCTGCCGGGTTCCGACCAGGAACACGCGGGCGTGATCCGTCACGGTGCCAAGGTGCTCTATGCCTACAGCGAAGCCACTGTGCCCAAGATTACGGTGATCCTGCGCAAGGCCTACGGCGGTGGCTACATCGCCATGTGTTCCAACCATCTGCGCGCCGACTTCGTCTTTGCCTGGCCGACCGCCGAAATTGCCGTCATGGGCCCGGAAGGCGCGGCCAACATCATTTTCCGCAGCGAGATCCTGGCCGCCGAAAATCCCGACGAGATGCGCAAGCTCAAGGTCAAGGAATACACCGACAAGTTCGCCAATCCTTATGTTGCCGCATCACTGGGCTTCGTCGACGCGGTAATCAGCCCCGAAGAGACTCGTGCCTACATCGTTCATGCCCTTGAAGTCACGAAGAACAAGAACGAAACGCGTCCGGCCAGAAAACACGGCATACCGCCGTTCTGAGAGGAGAGGAAGCGTGAGCGAACAGGACAAACTTTCCCAGATCATGCTGGAAGACGGCGCGTACTCCACGCGCCTGACGCGCAAGTTCATGCTGCGCAAGCCGTATGAAAAAAACGATCCGCGCGTGATCAAGGCCGTCATTCCCGGCGTGATCGAGAGCATAGCTGCGGCTGCCGGCAAGCAGGTCAGGCTCGGCGACACGCTGATGATCCAGGAAGCCATGAAAATGCACAACCGCATCAAGGCCCCTCACGATGGCCGGATCAAGGCCGTGCTGGTCACCGTAGGCGAAAAGGTCGTCAAAGGGCAGATTCTGATCGAACTGGAATAGGCAAGCCTGCGCTGATCGTCAGGTCCTGCCCTGCCTATTTGTTGTTCAGCACCCGCTCATAGACCTGCAAGTCGTCTGACGAAAAGCAGCAGAACAACACCTCGCGAATGGCCGGGTGTTCCGGCAGGCAGGAACGAACCGTCGCAACGGCAATGTCTGCGGCCAGTTCAATCGGATAGCCATATACACCGGTACTGATGCTCGGGAAAGCCAGGTTGAAAATCCCTTTCCCGGCAGCGAGTTTGAGCGACTGGCGATAACAGGAAGCCAGCAGCCCCGGTTCGCCGTGCAGGCCGCCATGCCAGACCGGGCCGACGGTGTGGATGACGTAGCGTGCAGGCAAGCGGTAGCCTGCGGTCAGCCGGGCCTCGCCGGTGTTGCAACCACCAAGGGTCCGGCACTCCGCCAGAAGTTCGGGACCGGCCGCCCGGTGAATCGCGCCATCGACACCGCCGCCACCGAGCAGCGAGGACTTCGCCGCATTGACGATGGCATCGACAGCAAGCTGCGTGATGTCGCCCTGAAGGGCACACAGAACCTGATCAATCATTGCATTACAACCCCGCTGCGCGTTTAAAGCGAAGCCCCGTCGAACACCTCGACGGGCAAGGCCAGCGCATCGACCCCTTCGACGCAGCCCAGGTTGATCCGGTAGTGGCCGGGTTTGCGCATGCTCTGGTGAAAGGGGTAGATCCCGCACTTGCGACAGAAATGGTGCTTGGCCACATGCTGACCGAACTCGTAGG
>CAIVZW010000072.1 GCA_903910495.1 uncultured beta proteobacterium | reverse complement strand
TCGCATATCCACCTAAAGACGAGGAGTTGGCCATGCGACAGACCGAATTGCATCTCACTGAGAAGGATCGCGAGTTGATCGAGTCATACCGAGCGAAGGGACTGCACCCTGCGCGGGAAGTCAATCGAGCGCACATCCTGTCAGCGCTGGATCGCGGAATTCCGGAAGCCCAGATCATGGAAGTTCTTGGTGTTGGACGAACTGCTATCTGGCGAACGCGGTCTGCATACCTGGAAGGCGGTGTGGAATACGCCCTGCATGATATCGAGCGTCCTGGCAAACCACGAACATACGACACCGACGTCGAGGCCAAGATTTCTGCCATGGCTTGCTCAGAGCCGCCAGCGGGGGCCAAGTGCTGGACGATTGGATTGCTGGAACAGGCCGCACAAGCACAACCGGGAATTGGCCCCATCAGCCGCGAAACGGTCCGTCGTCTGCTAAAAAAAACTGCCTCAAGCCGTGGCGCAAGCTGATGTGGTGTATTGGCAAACTGACGGGGGAGTATCGGCAACGGATGTACGATCTGCTCGATCTCTATGCCCGACCGTTCCGCAAGGGAGAGCCGGTTGTTTGTCTGGACGAAAAGAGCAAACAATTGCTCAAGGATTCCCGGTCGCCTTTGCCAATTCGTCCGAGAATGCCTGTGCGGCAAGATTATGAATACGTGCGTATTGGCACCTGCAATTTGTTTGTGGCGGTGGAGCCCAAAGGCGGACGGCGAACCGTTTTGGTCACTGACCACCGGACCAAACTGGACTTTGTCGCCTTCGTTCGTTATCTGCTCGAACAGGTCTATGCCACAGCGCGCCGCGTCCATCTGGTCATGGATAATCTCAATACCCATTTCCGCAAGTGTTTCGAGGAAGTGCTCGGCATCAAAGAAGCGAAAATCCTCCTGCGCCGTGTCGTATTTCACTACACCCCGAAACACGCCAGTTGGCTCAATATGGCGGAAATCGAAATTGGCGTCCTGGATCGCCAGTGCTTGAATCGGCGTTTGCCGGACCGCAATACCATCGTTACCGAGGTCGACGCCTGGCAACAACGCCGAAATGCCGACCACCGCTGTATTGAATGGTCGTTCACTCGGCAGGATGCGGATCAAAAAATGTCGCGACATTATGTTTCTTAATTAATGTGTATATGTACTAGGCATCCGAATGGCCTATAATCGCGCAACGAAAAACGCCGTACCACCGTTCATCATTATCCATGACCACACCCTGCTTTTCCCGAACTTCCGAAAAAGAATTTTCACTGATTCATGTCAAGCACGAGTTGCTCGTCGTCAACAAGCCAAGCGGCCTGCTATCCGTTCCCGGGCGCGGCGAGGATAAACAGGATTGCCTGATCAAGCGGTTGCAGACCCAATACCCTGACGCCCTGATCGTGCATCGTCTGGATTGTGACACTTCCGGCCTGCTCGTCATGGCACGCGGCAAGGAGATGCATCGTCGCCTGAGCATCCTGTTCCAGAACCGGCAGGTGGAGAAGCGTTACGTCGCCGTTGTCGAAGGCAAGCTCGCACAGGATTCCGGACAGGTGAACTTGCCACTCATCGTTGATTGGCCGAACCGCCCGCTGCACAAGGTCGACTTTGAGTCAGGCAAGCCCTCGCTCACCGACTACCGTGTGCTGAGCTACGATGCTGCCGGACACTGCTCACGTATCGAACTCACGCCGCAAACCGGACGGACGCATCAACTGCGGGTACACATGCAGGCCCTTGGCCACCCCATTCTCGGCGACTCGCTCTATGCCGACAGCGCGACAATGGCCAAGTCAGACCGACTTCTGCTGCATGCGGAATACCTGTCTTTCCCGCATCCGGCAAGCGGAGAACGCTTGGTCTTTACATGCGCCGCAAGCTTCTAGCGCCAGTCAATGAGCCACGATCGTAGAACGTGGTATTGCCTATGCCCGCAAAGGGTGAACTCAGTATCTCTGGATCAGTAAGCCTCACTCTGATCAAGCTTTACGACACCGATGGTCAGCAGCAGATTCGCGAATCGCCGCGTTTCAGCCGTGGCCACAACCAGCGAGGTGAGCGGCGAAGACGCCGCGTCGTAAAAGGCATAACGCTCAAGACATTTGATCTCCAGGCCAGGCGGGAGCATGGCGCGGAATTCGGCGTGGATCGGCGCCTGCTCGCCACTAGGCGTTTGCATGATTGCCGCTTCCTGGATGGGAATCATGTCAATCAAGGCTTCAAGAACGTCAGTGGCCTTGGGGATGCCCGGCATCAGGTTGAGGTATACGATGCTGGCACGGGGCCCTGAGCGCGAGATGAACGGGTAGTTGCCGTCGGCAATGAGAACCTGCGAAAAATGGCCTGAACTGGCGAGCACCCGGAGAATCTCGGGATGCAGGAGTTTTGATTTAAGCATGAGGCTTTCCCTTCATTGACAAACAATTGTCCACGTATCCTGCTTATCCGCAGAGAGCAGCGTGGCCATGGCGTGGCTCAAGCGCAATAGACGCCGCCGTTGATGTCCAGAGTTGCACCGGTAATGAAGCCATCATATTCCGAGGCGAGGAAAACGACCGGCCGGGCAATGTCGTCGACATCACCGGGCCGGGCGAGGGGAATTCCCCTGATCGTCTCGTCGGCGGATTCCTTGCTCGTATGGGTGTTGTGGAAACTGGTACCGAGGATCAGGCCGGGAGCCACGGCATTGACCCGCACACCCTGGGGACCCAGTTCGCCGGACAGCGCCCGGGTAAAGGTCAGGACCGCGCCCTTGGTCGTCGAATAGACCAGCGATCCGCCATGCCCTCCCTTTCTTCCGGCCAATGAGGAGACATTGATGATCGAAGCCCCATTGGCCCTGATCAGATGCGGCACGGACTCGCGAGTCACGATCATCATCGAGGTCATGTTGATGTCGATGACTTTTTGCCAGAAGGCCAGATCGACCTGCCCAAGAGTTCTGCGCGCAACCAGTCCGCCCGAGTTATTGACCAGGACATCGAGCCCGCCTAGAAAGTCGGTAGCCTGCTTTACCAGCACAACCGCGTCGTTCTCGTCAGTGAGGTCGGCCTGAAAACACTGCGCTTTTCGCCCGATGGAGCGGGCAAATTCGGCAACCTCATGGGCGCCCTTTTCGTCCGAATAATAATGAATTGCCAAGTCGCAACCTGCCTTAAGCAATCCTTCGGCAATCGCCTTGCCGATCCCCTGTCCTGCGCCGGTGACAAGTGCGCGTTTGCCAACGAGTGATCCCAATGTTTGCTCCTTGAGTAGGTGTCGATGAATTCAGTAGCAAGCCAGAGACTTGCTTTGGTTATCGCTCCCGGGGTGTACAGGACCTTTTAAGTATAAACAGACAAAAAGAAAGCTCCATTCGCGATATGGGTGCAATCAAAAGTGTTGGTCGAATTAACTCCAACACTTTTAACTGCTCCCTCGTGTCAGGCGTCTTCAGGCCAGTTTGGACGCGGATTGTTGCCGCCAGTTCGACGGCATCCTTGACGGGTCCGAATAACGAAGCTTGGGCGTGAACACCTCGCTCAGCCGAAAGTCTGGGGCAGCCACAGCGAGATCGCCGGAATGTAGGTCACCAGCAGCAGTGCCATGCACATGGCGCCATAGAATGGCCACAACTCCTTGGACACCTGCTCCATCGTCACCTTGCCAATGGCGCAACCGACAAACAGGGTCGGCCCGACCGGCGGCGTGATCAGGCCGATGCCCAGGTTAAGAATCATGATCATGCCGAAGTGCACCGGGTCGATGCCCAGCTTGAGTATCACCGGCATGAAGATCGGGGTGCAGATCAGCAGCATCGGCGCCACATCCATGAAGATACCCAAGGCCAGCAGCATCAGGTTCACGAGCAGCAGGAATACGTATTTGTCTTGGGAGATGCCGAGGAAGAATTGCGTCACCATTGCCGGGATCTGCATGATTGCCATCATGTAGCCGAAGGCGACCGAGAAGCCGATCAACATCATGACCATCGCTACGGTCTTGACGACGCGGTGAATCAGGTGCGGCATTTCGCGCCACGAGTAATCGCGGTAGACCAGGAAGGTCACCAGGAAGGCATAGACACAGGCCACGGCAGCCGACTCGGTCGGCGTGAACACGCCCGACAGGATGCCACCCATGATGATGATCACGGTGACCAGGCCCCACAGCGCATCGGTCACGATCTTCGGCACCTCGCGCCAGGCGATTGGCTCACCCAACGGAAGATTACGCGTTCGCGCCGTCCACAGCACCAGGCAGATCAGGCACAGCCCGAACAGCAGGCCGGGGAAGATTCCGGCCAGGAAGAGGTGCGCCACCGAGACCGAGCCACCCGCCGCGAGTGAGTAGATTACCGCATTGTGCGAAGGCGGGATGAGCAGCGCTTGCACCGAGCCACAGATGGTGACATTGGTCGCGAACACTCGCGGATAACCCGCCTTGACCATCTGCGGGATCATCACCGAGCCGATCGAGGCGGTGTCGGCGACCGACGAGCCCGAGATGCAGCCGAACAGGCTGCTGGCCAGGATGTTGACCAGCGCCAGGCCGCCGCGGATGGCACCGACAAAGACCCGCGCCAGGTTGATCAGACGCGCGGCCATGCCGCCTTCGGCCATGATCGCGCCGGCGAGCACGAAGAACGGTATCGCCAGCAGTGCGAAGTCATCGGTGCCGTCGGAGATCTTCAGGATTACCGCCTCAAGCGGAAGGTCGACCCAGAACGCGGCGACCAGCGCTGCCAACCCGAGGGCATAGGCCACCGGAACGCCGAGCGCGGACAACAGGGCGAAGGAGCCAATCAAGATAAGGGCGGCCATGTTTACTCCAGGTCAGCAGGTTGATCACTATACATAACGGACGTCGGGGGCGGGTCGCCGACCCACACGCGCTCGATCAGGAACAGCAGCGTCAGCGCACCGGCGATGGGTATCGGCAAATAGACAACGCCCTGCCTGAGGCCGGGAAACTCGGCTATCGTCTGGCCCCAGGTGACCTCGCACAGCCGCGCTCCGTATATGAGCATGAACAAGGCCGTGAGGCCCATGCAGAAGTTGACGCCCCACAGCATGGCCTGTTTCGCACGCGGGCTCACGGCGTTGAGCAGCGCTTCAACGGCGATGTGCACGTTGGCCCGGTAGACCGCGGCACCGCCGAGAAACGAGAAGGTCACCATCATCACAATCGCTGCTGGCTCGGGCCATGACAGCGCACTGTTCATCACATAACGCATGAACACACCGAGCGGGATGATCAGCGTAATGGCCACCAGCGCGGCGCCGGAGATCACAATGCAGGCGATGTAGGTCCACTCCATCGCCTGCGCGTAGTGTTGTTTCACATTCATCAGCGGGTTCCATCAGACATGACCGCGCAGCACAACAAGTGGACTGTGCGGGATGAAAAAAGCATTCAAGGTGAGCCCGCGCGCAGCGATCACCGCGCGCAGGCTTTGCGGCACGCGGGCTACTTCGTATCGTTGATACGCTTGATCAGGTCGGTGAAGGCCACGCCGTACTTGGCACGCACCGGGGCCGTTGCGTCGTAGAACGGCTTGTTGTCAATGGAAATGAATTCGATACCATAGGCCTTGAGCTTGGCCGTATAGTCGGCCACGCTCACGTCCCACAGCGCCCGCTGCTCCAACTGCGCCTCGCGCGAGAATTTCTTCACCAGCGCCTGGTCTGCCGGAGTCATCTTGTCCCAGGTAACCTTGGACATGACGAAGATTTCGGGAATGATCAGGTGGTGCGTCAGGGTGTAGTACTTGATGCCCGCGGTGTACTGATTCGACGTGAACAGCGTTGGCGGGTTGTTCTCAGCGCCGTCGACAACGCCGGTCTGCAGCGCACCGAAGACTTCCGTGTGGCCCATCGAGACGCCGTTGCCCCCCATCGCGTTCATGGTGTCAACGAACAGCGGGTTGCCCATCATGCGGATCTTCTGCCCCTTGAGGTCAGACATCTGGCGCACCGGCTTCTTCGTGTAGAGACTGCGCGAGCCGGAGTCCATCCAGCCTAGCGCCACCAGCCGTGCAGGGCTGGCGGTGATCTTGCCCAGCAACTCGTCGCCAATCGGGCCGTCGATAACCGTGCGCATGTGCGCCTGATCCCGGAAGACGAAAGGCATGTTGAAAACGTTGACGTCTGGCACCACCGGCCCAAGCACGCCCAGCGAAATGCGCGCGATCTGGATCGCGCCGACCTGCGTCTGTTCGACCATTTCCTTCTCGCCACCAAGCACGCCGGCCGGGAACATCTGCAACTTGTAACGGCCATTGGTGGCCGCCTCGAGCTTCTTGCCGAGGTTTTCTATGGCCACCACGTTGGGGTAGCCGGCGGGGTGCACATCGGTAGCCTTCAGCACGGTCTGCGCGTTGGCGCCAACCGCACCGGCCAGCGTGACGAAGGCCACGGTAGCGGCGATCAAGGAATGACGGATATTCATACTTGCCTCCTGTTGTGAGTGGATCTGGGATGGGGAATCCAGCAAATCATTTAAAAATGCGTAAAATCTTCCTGTATTTTCAGAAACTTTTGTGGTGCAACAAAATTTGTGTATCGATGCACATTAGCGCAAGAATAGAAAAAAAGAAAGCCCCATTCACCTTACTCCGGAATTTGAATCAGATCCAGGCCTATCCTGCCTCCTCCTCTTTTTCCAGCCATCTGAACAGGATCGCAAACAGCTCATCGGGGCCAAAGGGTTTGATCAGGAAATCATTCATCCCCGAAGCTAGGCAACGCGCCTTGTCCTCGGCAAAGACATTGGCCGTCATGGCCAGGATTGGTATTGGCCTCAATGCGGGCAAATCACGAATCTGCCGTGTTCCTTCAAGGCCATCTAGTTGAGGCATCTGCATGTGCATAAGGATAAGTGTGTAGGGCGTTTCCTGTGCCCTGCGTATCACCTCGATACCGTCTTTTCGGTATCGACAAAAAGCCCTGAACCCTCCAGAAAGAGCTGGGCCACTTCGAGATTCACCGGTTCGTCGTCGACGATCAGCAGGCGACGGTCCGGATAGCGCTGGCGAACCAGTCGCTCGGCATCGTTGATGTCCGCCGGCGCGAGGTTGTCCTAGCCTTCTTTCTTCTTCAGGCAGGCCGTAAACCAGAAAGTGCTGCCATCACCCGGAATACTCTCGAAGGCGACGCCCGACAACAATGACACACAGGTATAGTTATAGTCTATGCTGGCAGAAGAGAAATTCATTCCCACGGACAACCAAACATGAGGGAATTGTGATGAAACTTGACAATAATGCCGCCTATTTCAGAACAGACGATGGAGCAAATCTTTACTACGAAGACCACGGTCAGGGACAGCCGATTTTCCTGGTTCATGGCTGGTCCTGTTCGACGAAAGTATGGCAAAGGAATGTAGCCGAGCTGGCCAGGCAATTCAGGGTCATTGCCCTGGATTCGAGGGGACATGGCAACTCTTCCAAAACGCTTTGCGGACATCAGGTTGCTCAATATGCACGCGATGTCAGGGCCTTGATCGAGCATATCGATCTGCGTGATGTCATCCTGCTCGGCTGGTCGCTGGGCGGGCCGGTGGTGTTGTCCTAATGGCAACAGTTCTCCTCAGACAGTCGTCTGAGTAGTATCGGCTTGATTGATTCCAATCCATTCCCTTTCAGTCCCGATGCCTGGAACTGCCATAGCCTGAGAAACTTCAACTGCGCCGGCATGGCCGGCGTATTCAAGGCACTGGCGGACGATCCGGCCGGGTTTGCAACGGCTTTCAGCCACCGGATGTTTAAATCAGGGAAAGCCGCCCCGGAAGACCTGAACTGGCTGCCTGATGAACTGCGCAAAACTCCACCCTGGATCGCCATCGCGATATATTCTGATTTCCTGACCAGTGATTATTCTTGCGTACTGCCGACCCTGAGCATTCCGGCCATCATTTTCGCCGGAAATTCTGAAGTCTTCGCGCAGGGAAACAGCCAGGGAAAATATCTGGCCAGCTTGGTCCCGAATGCGACCTTTGTCCCGTTTAACGACGCGGGGCACATGCCCTTCTACGAACAAGCCGCCAAGTTCAATGCCGCCTTGATCAAATTCATTACCAACGCCCACTGATGCCCAAAGGGCTAGATCTGAACACGGGCAGCCGCACCATGGATTCGGCCACGCTCTGAATCCTGCCCTACGCGACTGAAACCCAAGCGAGGATATGGGTGGCCACGAGGCAGGTTTCGCCCTGCCCATTTTGCACCTCCACGCGGGCCCACGTGCGCACGGCCGCGTCGTCCACCGACTCGATCGTGTAGCGCGCGGTCAGGGTGTCTCCTGCGAATACCGGGCGTGTGAAGCGCACACAGTCATAGCCCGCTGAGACGGGAGTGCCATGCGCACCGCGCTCAACGGAGCGCTTCGACATCATGGCCGTCGCTGCGGAGGGCAGACCCATCACCAACGCCCCATGCGCGATGATGCGCCCGAAGGCCGTGCTACTGGCGTAGACCTCGTCAGTGTGGACGGGATCACGGTCTCCGCTAATCTCGGCGAAGGCTGCGATGTCGGCGGCGGAGAGGATCTTCGTGAATTCGGTCCATTCGCCAACCGAGAGGCAAGTCGGGCTGCCGCTCACTCGGTCGCCTCTGCCAAGCTGAAAGCGGAAACAAGAAACTTGATAGCGGCTTGTAGTCTCATCTGTCGTCTCCTGATATTAAGCACCTGCTTACGTTGAACCGGTTCATTATCATTGTCAACTTCACGATTTTTTCTGTTGCTGTCGCGGGTTTTTAGACTTGTCCGGTTCTGTAGCACATGAATTGTCCGCTTTTTCTGTTGTGGGTGGAAATTGGCGTAGGGCGTA
>CAIVZW010000071.1 GCA_903910495.1 uncultured beta proteobacterium | reverse complement strand
TGCCGATCAGCACCACCGGTGCATCGCTGCGGTCGATATGGAAATGTCCTGCCGGTGCGCGGACATGCAGGTGGCTCCCGACTTGGATCTGATCGTGGAAGAAGTTGGACGAACGCCCCGGCGGAAGAGCGCTGCCCACCGAAGGGGGTACGCGCTTGATCGAGATGCGATAGCTATCGGGGTCCGGCGCATTCGAGAGCGAATAACAGCGGATGATTTGTCCGGTTTCACCATTGGCTTCCGGAATGTCGAGCCGGAAGGTCAAAAATTGCCCAGGCAGGAATGGGGGTAGAGGCTTTCGGTCTTCGGGAACAAGATCGAATGAGCAGATCGTCTGCCGGGCATCTTCGAGTATTTTACGCTTGACCCGGAATGTACGGAAACCCGGCCAGGCCGAGAGGACAGCCTCCTCAATTCCCGGGCGGACCTCCAGAGTTGCAGATGACTCCTGTTCGAAGCCCCGGCTACGCAAAGACTGGTAATCCTTCCAGTGGCGCCAGAAAGCGATACCAAGATAGATAGCCAGTTGCAAAATAATTCCTGCCGCAATCCAGAGCGACAGGGACAGTGAAGTCATGTTTTCATTCCCTTGATGATCCTCCAGGCAGTGTTGCCGGTGTTGCTGTCATCGTTTTCGCTAACGCATCTCGAAAGCTTCTTGATGGAAGCGCCATCTCCCGTTCCAGGTTTCCTTCAGTTCCTTTTTCAGTGTGTCGGCAAGACCTCGCGGACCGCAGAACCAGACTTCAGCCTTCTTTTGCTGATCATCGGCCAGTTTGAGCGAGTGCGCCGTTATCACTTCGCCGTGCCGGGCACTGTGCAAGTGCAGTCGAATTCCCGGCAGCGTAGCGCACAAGGTTTGCAGGCGGTTAACAAATCGATCGGTTTCACGGTCACGTGTGCAGTAGTGGAGGTCGACTGTACGTGTTTCTGCGGGGCGCGACTGAAGAGATTCCAGCCAGGCCAGGAAAGGCGTTATACCGATGCCGCCGGCAACCCAGATCTGACGGCGGTTCGGGTTGTGGCGGTCAAGCTGGAAGCGGCCATAGGGGCCTTCGATCCTGACCTCCTGGCCGACCTGAACCCGCTGCGCGATCTGGCGTGTGAAGTTGCCGAGGGCCTTGATGAAGAAGGTGATTGTCCGGTCGCCACGGTCGGCACTGGCGATGGTGAAAGGGTGAGCGCCTTCCAGAAGGTCGAAGGTGATGAAGGCAAACTGACCCGGATGATGGGTTTTCCATTGCTCATCGAGCTGACAGGTGATTTCAGTGACATCGCCTTCACTGATGACTGAAACGATTGATCCCTTCACCTGACGCTGCCGACCGATCAGTCCGGCCAGCGAAACGATGCTGGCGAGCACGCCGAGTGTAATGAACACGGCCATCAGAGCACCGACCGGTTGCTTCCAGTAATCGGGCGGAGCAAGCATGGCGGCGTGTAGGGCCAACATCAGGTAGAGCACCGGCATGACCCGATGCAGATGACGCCAGATGTGGTAAGGGAAGCGCCGCCACAGGGTAATGACCAGCATGGCCAGCATGATGTAGAGCGCCGGTTCGCCCATGTCGTCGCCAAGTTCGCGCAGCACCTCAAGCAAGCCGGAGTATCTGATTCTTGGCAGGCGTCCCTCGCTTCCGATGAATGCCTTGAGGATGTCATCCGACATCTCGATCAGCCAGTGTGTCGCGGCAAAAGCGACGGCCAGGATGCCCGACCACTTGTGCAGGCGATAGACGCGATCCATGCCGCCCAGCGGTTTTTCCAGCCAGACCGGGCGGATGGAGAGCACCATGCAAAGCGACATCAGCGAAAACGAAAGCAGACCGGAGAGATACATCCCCTCCTGGCGCACGATCCACAGAAGCTCACTCTGCGCCGGGAATGTCGTTGCGGAAAAATCAAGATACCAGGCAGAGGAAACAAGAGCCAGAAGGGTGATCAGTATGGTTTTCATGGTGTTTTCGCCTGAGAAAATATCACCGGCCGTAGTAGCCGCGTTCTGCGTCGGCATGACAGGCAAGGCAGTTGGCTTTGGTGCCGACTTTATTGCTCTTCCATTCATCGGCAGATATCTTGCTGTGTTCTCGTAGCCACTTGGGCAGTTCGCTAATCCGCAGCGGCGGATTCTGCGTCGACACCCCGCGCATCAGTTTGCCGCCATAACGCTGGCCACCACTATCGGCTGAATTTTCGCTGAGGTAGCGGGTAATCCGCCCGGCGGTAACGCTGTCTAAGCTGGCGTCGTCGCCAAAATGATTGCTGAGCTCGCCCATCATTTTCGTCCACGAGCCTGCGGGCAGCATCGACGGCGCAAAGGCAATGTGGCAACTGCCACATTCCTCTTTGACAACGGCATCGGCAACCGGGGGATAATAATGACCACCGCCAGCTTGCGCCCGCTGAAGAAAAATTGCCGAGAAGATCAGCGCAGTGACAGTCAGTGCGATGGGGCGATAGCGAATTGACATGGTGATTTTCCTTTTGCTGTTACTGGCTGATCATGTAAGTCAGCCAGTCGCCTTTTTCGAGCGCTGTGCATTCGCGCCCCAGTACGTCGCTGCAATTGCGCTTGAACCATTTCTCGACTTTGGCCGGGTCGGTGTAACGTGCGGGAGTGACCGAGACGGCGACGGCTTCAATGGGCTTTCCGGTCGGCGTGCGCCCCGCACTGCGCGGGCTGTCGGCATGGCAGGAGGTACAGGCCGATGTTTCCGGTTTGCCGCCTGAAAATTTCGTGACATGCAGTTTCTCGCCACGCGCGGCAGAAAAACCGGAGAATGGCGGAGAGGAAGCTTTGGCTGCAGT
Source organism: uncultured beta proteobacterium (assembly GCA_903910495.1). The sequence continues at coordinate 21,515 of CAIVZW010000071.1, read as the reverse complement.
GGCATACTGAGCAAGCAGATCGTCACGTGGGGCAGCCAGGACGGCAAGTGGCAGAATCATCATGGTCATAAAGGCGGATGTGGTAACTCTTGTTTTCAAGCGGTTCTCCTCGGTCGTGTTTGATGCACTTTGCACGGGCTTGCCTGAACGCAAGCTGAATCTGCTGTTAATCTGCTGTTCAGGCTGCTCACGAAATAATGCGTTCGGATGATGACTTTCGAGGACACGCTATGAGATCGGGATGGAGAAGACAGGGGCTGGTCGGTGTCGGCCTGCTCCTTTCTGTCGTGCTGGCGCTGCCCTGCTTCGCGCGCGATCCTGGCGACCATGATCGCGCGCGTCAGGCGCTGGAAGCCGGCGAGATACTGCCGCTGAAAACGGTACTGGAGATAGTCAATCGCGACTCGCCCGGCCAAGTCATGGAAGTTGAACTGGAGCGCAAGAACGAACGCTGGGTGTACGAGATCAAGCTATTGCGCCCGGGTGGCTCGCTGGTCAAGCTCCAGGTGAATGCGAGTGACGGGACGATCATTGCCCGCCGCGGACATGGCATGAAAACGGATCGTTGAAGGGGAGAAAGCACTGATGCGTGTTCTGGTCGTTGAGGACGAACCGACAATTGCCGCGCAACTGGCCAGTGCCCTGGGGGCCGCCGGATATGCCGTCGATCTGGCGGGAAACGGCGCTGATGCCCATTTTCAGGGTGACGACGAGAACCAGCCCTTTGATGCGGTCATTCTCGATCTGGGCTTGCCGCAGATGGACGGGCTGAGCATCCTGAAAAAATGGCGTACTGCCGGACGGACCATGCCGGTGCTGATTCTGACGGCACGCGATAACTGGCACGAAAAGGTGGCGGGTATCGATGCCGGTGCAGACGATTATCTGACCAAACCCTTCCACATGGAAGAACTGCTGGCTCGTGTGCGCGCACTGATCCGGCGGGCAGGTGGCCATGCCAGCGCCGAACTGGTGTGCGGCGATATCGTGCTGGATACCCGCCTCAGCCGGGTGACGGCAGGCGGACTGGCATTGACGCTGACCAGTCATGAGTACCGCGTGCTTGATTACCTGATGCATCATCCGGGGCAGGTGGTATCACGCAGCGATTTGATCGAACATATCTATGCTCAGGACTTTGATCGCGATTCCAACACGGTTGAAGTCTTCATCGCCCGCTTGCGCAAGAAACTGCCTGAAGGCGCGATCGAAACGGTGCGCGGCCTCGGCTATCGCCTCGTGCCCTTGTGATGGTCACCGGGAAACCCCCTCCATCAATGGCTCTGCATGGTTCGCTGCGCCTTCGCTTGCTGCTCGGTACGCTGGTCTGGATTGCGGCCACGATCCTGCTCACGGGCTGGGCGCTCGGTGGTTTGTTCAGGCAACACGTGGCCATGCAGTTCCATGCCGAACTCAATACCCATCTCGATCAGCTCGCAGTCCATCTGCTGGTTGATCAAACGGGACAGTTGTCACTCTCAACCGCCCAGAGCGACCCGCGCTTCAGCAAACCCTATTCAGGCCTTTACTGGCAGATTGACCGGGTAGCCAGACCGCAGGATCAGGATGCTGCGCTTGGCCTGTTGCGTTCGCGTTCGCTCTGGGATGACGTTCTCAAGGTGCCATCCGATTCGCCGGCCGACGGTGAAATTCATCAGCATCGTGTTCCGGGCCCCGATGACGTGACACTGGGCATGATCGAGCGCATCGTCCTGATCGAAGACACACCAGCTCAGCCAGGCCGTACTTTCCGGCTGGTAGTCGCCGCCGATGAGCGGCAAATGCTTGAGCCGGTTCAACGTTTCAATGGCATGCTCTGGCTGGCGCTCGGTTTGCTGGGCTCCGGGCTGGCACTGGCGGCCGTGATTCAGGTGCTCATTGCGCTGGCGCCGCTCAGGCGTCTGCATGGTGCATTGGCGGCTGTACGCAGCGGTGGAACCCATAGTCTGGAAGGGCTTTTCCCCGGAGAAGTCCAGCCGCTGGTCGAGGAGTTCAACACGGTACTGGCGCAAAACGCCGAGGTAGTCGAGCGCGCTCGAACGCAGGCCGGTAATCTGGCGCATGCCCTGAAGACGCCGCTCAGCGTCATCGCCAACGCGGCAAACGGAAAGACCGATGAACTGGCGCATCTGGTGAGCAGCCAGGTTGAGGTGGCAAGGAAGCAGATCGACTACCACCTGAGTCGCTCAAGAATGGCCGCTTCGATCCGCCTCCCCGGTGCCCGGACGCCGATTTTGCCCGTACTGGATGGCTTGATACGGGTCATGCGTCGAATTCATGTGGAGCGCAATCTCGAACTTGTCGTTCATAGGGCCAGCGGGCAAGCGGTTTTTCGTGGGGAAGAACAGGATTTGCAGGAGATGCTGGGCAATTTGCTTGATAACGCCTGCAAGTGGGCAGCGCATCGCATCGAGGTGTCATGTGCGCTGGTGGGCGGCGAACTCCTGATTACGCTCGACGATGACGGATGCGGGATCGCAGATGCTGCGCGGGAAAGAGTATTGCATCGTGGTGAACGGGTGGACGAGCAGATCCCCGGTTCCGGTCTCGGCCTGGCTATCGTCGATGATCTGGTGCGCCTCTACGGCGGCCGGATCGAACTGGCCGATTCGCCCTTGGGCGGCCTGCGCGTGTTGCTCTCTCTGCCAGAAGCTGGTCAGTAGTCTCAGATTCTGCCATCAAGTGGTGATAATCGCATCATTCCAAAGCGTCAATGGGTTAGAGCAGACGACAGTGTTCTTGCGTTATGCCGCATCATGTCGAGGTAGGTCGGTGCCGGTCCATCGGCCTTCGACAGTGAGTCGGAGTAGAGCGTACCGCCGATTTGTGCGCCGGATTCCAGACGGATGCGTTCGAGCAGGCGCGGATCAGAGAAGCTTTCAATGAATACGGCCGGGATTTGCTCGCGGCGAATCTGTTTGATGATGCGCCCGACGTCGGCCGCCGAAGGTTCGGCATCGGTGTTGATGCCGACCGGCGAGATGAAGCTGATGCCGTAGGCGCGACTGAAATAGCCGAACGCGTCGTGCGAGGTGACGACCTTGCGCCGCTCAGTCGGTATGGCGTTGAAGGATCGGCGAAGTTCGCCGTCGAGTGCGCTAATCTCCTGTTTGTATTTCGTCGCGTTGGTCTGATATGCCGCTTTGCCCGCCGGATCAGCCTCGCTCAGTGCTTGCGCAATGTTGTCGACGTAGCGCAGAGCATTGGAAAGATCCTGCCAAGCATGTGGGTCTACCTCGCCGTCGTGATTGTGCCTGTCATGTTTTTCTCCTGCGGAATGAGGTCGTTTGAGTGTCTTGATCCCGGTACTGGCGGTGAGTACTTTGCCCCGATAGCCGGACGACTTGACCAGCCGGCCAATCCAGCCTTCGAAACCAAAGCCATTGACGATGACCAGTGTGGCCTGGGAAAGCGTTCTTGCATCGGCCGGCGTCGGCTGGTAGACGTGGGCATCAGATTCCTGAGCTACCAGTGTATGGACCTGGACCCGTTCGCCGCCGACGCGCTGGGTCATATCACCAAGAATGCTGAAGCTGGCGACGACATTGAGCGGTTCTGCTGCGGCGACATGGACGCCAAGGGTTACTGCCGCAATTGTCAGGACGTGGCGGATGAGATATTTTGACTCTGGCTTCATTTGATTTCTACCTTTCGAAATGCCAGCGTGGACGCAGGTGGCTGACCAGCGGCCCGAGCGGAGCAATTGCCATCGACAGCACGTAGAGACCGCCAAGGGTGAGGACAATCGCCGGGCCGGCCGGCAGATTGACGTAATACGAGAGCAGCAGGCCAATCAACGAACCGCTGAAGGCGATGACGACTGCCACCAGAATGAGCGGAACGATGTTGTCGACCCACAGGCGAGCGGCGGCTGACGGCAGGATCATGATGCCGACGGCCATCAGCGTACCGAGCGCATGGAATCCGCCGATCAGGTTGAGGACGACAAGAACCATGAAACCGTAATGCGCCACGGGGCTGAGGCGGCTTATACGGGCGAGATATGAAGGGTCGCAGCACTCCAGCACGATCAGGCGCAGACCGCCGGCAATGGCGACAATCGAGCATGAGGCGAAACTGGCAAGCAGGAGCAGGGCGGCGTCATCCAGAGCCAGCACGCTGCCGAACAGCACATGTAGCAGATCCACGTTGCTGCCGCGCATGGAGATGATCAGCACACCGGCGGAAAGCGAGATCAGGTAGAACGTGGCCAGACTGGTATCTTCCTTGATCACCGAATTGCGCGCCACTCCTCCGGCCAGCAGAGCCACGGCAATGCCGGCGACCAGACCGCCGATGGTCATCGCCGAGAGCGAAAGCCCGGCGATCAGGTAACCGATAGCGGCGCCCGGAAGGATGGCGTGGGAAATGGCGTCGCCGGCCAGGCTCATGCGCCTCAGCATCAGGAACACGCCGATCGGCGTGGCCCCGAGCGACAATGCCAGACAGCCGGCCAGGGCACGGCGCATGAAACCGAACTCGATGAAGGGCGAGATCAGTGGCAGTGCGGCAAGCGTGTCGAAGAAATCCATCAGTGCTGGTGCTCCACAGTAACATCGGCGTGACAGACCGGAGCATCCGGGTCCTCACCCTGCGCTTCGGCAAGATGGCGCGCGCGTTCCTGGTTTTCCTCGCACAGGACTTCGGCGGTCGCCCCGCGCGCCACGACTTCACGGGCCAGCAGAAGCGTTTCCGGATATTCCTGACGGACATGGGAGAAATCGTGCAAAACGCTGATCACCGTGCGCCCTTCGGCATTCCAGCGACGAACCAGCGCCGCCAGGTCACGCACGGTATTGGCATCGATGGCGCCATAGGGTTCGTCGAGCAGAACCAGTGGCGAATCCTGCAGTATCACACGGGCAAAGCGCGCTCTTTGCAACTGCCCCCCCGAAAGTTGCCCGATCGGCCGGTTTTCCAGACCGCTGAGGCCGACGGCCGCGATCGCTTCTTCAATACGCTGCCGGGCGTCGTGATCGAACCCCCGGAATGCCCCGAAACGCGCCCACAGACCCATGGCCACAAAATCGCGGATAACGATGGGAAAGCTGCTGTCGAGCGTCGATTGTTGTGCAAGATAAGCGATATGTTCACGCTTGAGACCCATGAGTTCGATTCGCCCCTGCATCGGACGCAATTCGCCAACGATGCCCTTGAGCAGCGTCGACTTGCCCGCGCCGTTGGGGCCGACCACGGCCAGAAGACTGCCGGCGGCGATTTCGCCCCGGAGATGGTGAACCGCCGGATGCCGGTTGTAGCCGAGTGTCAGATTATCGAAACGGAGAATTGGCAATGCCGAAGCACTCATGTCAGAGCCCAATAGACAGCCGCCCAAAGCAGCAGCAAGGCGCCGCAACTCCACAGCAGTCGCGTCGATGCACCAGCACACAGCGTCGGATTGGGGCGGGGACTGTTTTTTGTTTTGACGCGGTGGATTGGGGCGTGCATGAGCCTGTCAGAACTCGAGTGTTGAAGAGGGAATGCTGCCTTATTTCTCCTCTAAATGCAACTTTGTTGCACTAGCAAGCGAGTATGAGCAACGGACTTTTCAACTGTGCGCCACGATGCTTGAAGACTGAAATTGGCGCTGGTAGCGTTCCAGGCTGCTGATCGATCCGCAGACAAAGAGCGCATCGTCAGGGAGAAGCGAAAAGTCCTTGTCGAATTCGACAAGGACGTCCTGCCCGCGCTCCACCGCGACAACCTTGGCCCCGGTTCGTTCAAGCACATCGCTGTGCCAGGGATGGGCACCGGTCAGGGTTCCTGCGCTCAAGCGGCTGAACTTGATCCGGTTTTCGACAGGAATGACCTGCTCGTCAAGCAGATGGTAGGCCAGAATCTGTCCGGCAACCTGTCCCACCGAAATGGCGAAATCGGCCCCTGAACGGTAGATCCGCGCCGTATTCGGCGCCCGGCCAACCCTTACGATAAGCGGAACTTCGGGGGCGTAATCGCGCACCACGGCGGTGGCAAAAACGGATTCGCTGTCATTGCTCAGCGCCAGGATGACCGCCCCGGCCTCACGCACCCTGGCTTGGTCAAGGGTGGCCAATTCGAGGACATTACCCACAACATCCACCCCCGCTGCGGATTCGCGGTCGATCACGATGCAGGTTTCGCCGGCGTCATGGAGCATTTCGATGACCTTGCGCCCGACGGCACCGTAGCCAGCCAGAACGATAGTACCGGTACGTCGGATCGGCATGGCCATCCGTTCGACTTTTTCCAGCTTGGCCTGGGCACCGACAACGACAAGAATTGCGCCCGTTTCAATGCATGTACTCGGTCCCTTGGCGGTCGTGAAAATTCCTTCATGCCATTGTCCGATGACGGACACACCGTACTCTTCGCGCAGATGCAGATCGCCGAGTTGTTTGCCGGCCAGCGGGCTTCCTGCACGGACGCGGAATTCGGCCATTCCCACCTTCGTTCCGAGCAGATGCATGCCTTCGGCAGGCGGGCTGATGCGGGTGCTGGCACGTGATGCCAGAGCGGCGCCGAGGACATGGGCCGGGGTGAACACTTCGGTCGCGCCAATCTGGAGCATCGGTGGCCGATAAAGAGGATCGTCGGCCAGCGCATAGAACGGGCCGGTAAACCCGTGTTCGCGGACAATCAGCGTACAGGTAGCATTGGCATGATCGCCGGCATTGCTGACCACCGCCCGCGCCTGTTTCACGCGGGCCAGAACCGATGGATCTTCAGCCAGTTTTCCGAACACCACGTTGTAACCGCGATCGCGGAGGTTACGCGCCAGTTCCATGTCTTCTTCAAAGATGACGAAGGGACTATCAGTGCGCTTGAATTCTTCGAGCACGGATTCAATGGCCGGGCCGTAACGGTAGAAAAGTACCTTGCCGGCCATTGGCGGCAACATGTGCTGCAAGCGAACTTCAAACTGTTCTTCAAAGTAGGGCAGGACGAATATCGGAAAAATCAGGAAGACGAGAAACTGGCCCATGAACTGACCGAGGATGACGAACAAGGCTACTACCGGATGTGTCCAGTGGCTGTCGTGCCCGTAACCGGTGGTGGTCAGCGTTTCGGATGCCCACTGCAGGCTTTCGAGGAAAGTGCGCGGGCTGCCTTCAAAATACTCCATTCCGAGCATGTAGATCGTTCCGAGAACAAGCACCGTGGAAGGAAGGAGGGCAAGCAGCACGAGCAGGCGTTTGGTCGAACGCTTTAGTTTTGCAAGCATGGCTTCTGGCTCAGAAAATCGATAGCACGAAGTATCCTCGGCGCTGGCCGGCGGGTCAAACCCTGGGATGAATAGTCAGGCAATTCCTCTATGGGATGCTACTGTTACTATTGATCCCTTTTCCTTGCAGCGAAAGAGCTGTCAGTAAATAATGATGATGTTTCCTTCATTTTTCCATAGAATCTGAATTAATCACTAGCTATCATCAGTTTTCTTGTGTCGCCGGAGTCATTTTGGAACAGCGCCGTTTTCCTCGTTATCAGTTGGCAACACCCTTGACGGGTAGCGTCGAGCAGGAGGGCGCGCGTTACTCGGGAAGTGTCCTTGACATTTCTTTGGGAGGCTTCTATTTGCATTTGTCAAAACCCCCACAGGGGAATTTGAAGTTGCAGGGCGATGATGATTATGGGGAAGTTCATTACTCGGGTCGGAATGCCTTTGGTTTTGGCAATCTAGTCCGTGTAGAAAAATTCAGCAAAGGCGTCGGTATTGGATTCACCTGGGACAGGAAGGGGATGGATGAGCCCAGTACACTGCTGGTTGCTGAATTGATCAATGAACAGCAGTTCAAGCGGGGCTTCGGCCATGTTGCGACTGCCGATGCGGACATCATACTCGCCGGTCACGTTTCTTCCGCCTTGACCGATGAAGTTTTCTCCTGCCTGCGCAGCATCGGTGCGGGCAAGGCTCGCTTGTCCCTGAAGGAATGTACATCCATTGACTCAAGCGGTATCGAAATGTTGATGGCTCTTCGGGATAGAGGGGTGCCCATCGTCAATGTCGGAGTCGACATTGAAGGCATTCTTCAACGCTTCCAGCTTTCAGTCTCGGGGGCCGACAAGAAAACTGATGATGCATGATGAGTTCTTCATGCGCGAGGCCCTTTCACTGGCACGCTCTGCCGAATGTCTAGGCGAAGTGCCGGTGGGAGCCGTAGTGGTAAGTGAAGGGAAAATCGTCGGACGCGGTTTCAATTCTCCCATCGGTGAAAATGACCCCACTGCCCATGCCGAGATTGCGGCCTTACGCGATGCGGCGCGCCATCTGGAAAACTACCGGCTACCCGGCTGCGAGCTTTTTGTGACGCTGGAACCGTGTGCCATGTGTGCCGGTGCCATTCTTCATTCACGAATTGCCCGCGTGATCTATGGTGCCCGTGACCTGAAAACCGGCGTGCACGGGAGCGTCGTCGACCTTTTTGCTGTTGAACGACTGAATCACCATACCGAGGTCTTGGGCGGGGTACTGGCAGAAGAATGTGCTCAACTCCTCTCGAGCTTCTTTGCCGGGCGTCGAGCCAAGCGGGAACAATAAGCGTGCACATTAAAATTTCGCTCGCCCGGCAATCACTGATCTTGTTTGACGAGGCCGGGCAGGGACTGCTTTGTTTCCCGGTATCCACGGCGTCCAGAGGCGCCGGGGAACAGAGTGGAAGCTACTGCACACCGCGCGGAAAGCATCTCGTCCGCGCCAAGATCGGCGCCGGCCAAGCCGAAAACACGGTCTTTGTTGCTCGTCGTCCAAGCGGTGAAATTTATTCTCCCGAACTTGGCGCATCGTCTCCAGAGCGTGACTGGATTCTCACGCGCATCCTGTGGCTGTCGGGCTGTGAGCCGGAATTCAACCGGCTCGGCTGCGTCGATAGCATGCGCCGCTACATCTACATCCACGGCAGTCCGGATACGGCAAGGATGGGGATTCCCGGTTCGCACGGCTGTATTCGCATGCGCAATGCCGACATCCTCGAACTCTTCGATCGTGTGCCGGTTTATACCCCGGTGGATATCTCCGAGGACTGAAAAGTCTCGCACACCTCGTCCAGCGGCAGAGCCGCGTGGCCAAAATTGCGTTCGATCAGCGTGACCAGGCCATCCCGATGCATCATCAGCACGGTCGAAGCGCGCGTACCGTAATCCGGTGAACTGACGAAAACGGCCGACAGGATGCGCTCCCATTCAAGCGGGACGCCGGTTTCCGGTAAATGCCTGTCGGCAACGATTTCCTTGTCGGCGAGCAGGTCGAAGAAGGGGGCCGTCGCCGGCAACTGCGTGAGCGCCTGGGCAAATGCTGATCGGGCGGCCGATAATTTCGGCCATGGCGTATCGAGCAGATGGTTGGATAGACCGTAGATTCCCGGCGCCAGCCAGCTTGGGCCGGGTCCACGATTCGAGTAGTAAGCGAGCCGGCGGCCGTCGCCGACGAAAAGGTTGAACCCGTTGTAATCGGCGCTGCGGTTGGCCAGCGCCTCCAGATAGATTTCCGGAGTGCTCGTACCCACAAGAAAGTCGGCCACTAGAGCGCCGCGCGACGGTGCATTGGCCTGTTGCCGGGGGCCTTCGCGATAATTGGTCAGCGCCGCAAAACGCCGCTGACGGCTGACACCCAGCCAGGTTCCCCCGGCTTGCAGATCCCGTCCGGCAAGAATATCAGGGGCCTCTGTCCAGAATCTGGCGGGTACGGAAGGTCGGGCAAAGAACTCATCCCGATTGGCCGCAACGACAAGGGGGTACTCAGGATGAGCCTGCCAGGCGAGAAGAATCAGGCACATCGAAAGTTTCCGGAGTCTTGCGGCTAGACGCTGACCGGCTCGATAGCGACAATCCGGATATCCGGCGCATCAAGGCGAAGATCGCCAGTATCGACAAAACTCTCCTGAATGACAGCCAGTGCATCATAACCGCCATCGGGGGCCGGGGCCGCATTGGCGATCATGCCGCAAGGGTGCTCGGGACTGTCCGGGGCAAAAATCGACATGCCGGCCGTAACGGCACTGGTCGCGTGGATACGATAGAGGTGACGCTTGATCTTTCCGAGATACTGGGCACGGGCGACGATTTCCTGTCCGGGGTAACAACCTTTGTGGAAGCTGACGCCACCAATCCTGTCGAAATTGGCCATTTGCGGAACGAACTCCTCTTTGGTGTCCTCGGTGATCAGCGGAATACCGGCCTGAATATCGAGCCATTGCCAGGCTGGCGTGCCCACAGGCCGGGCGTTTGCGGCAAGTTTTCCCCACAGATTTTCTGCGTTTTCACTTCCGGCAACGATGACAAAGCGGGTCCGGCCAAGACGAATGACCGTGCCGCCAGGGACAACAAGCGTCTCGAGCAATCGGGATGGCAGGGGCAAACCCGCATTGCGCAAGGCCAACTCAGCCTGCGGTCCGGACAAGCCGATAAGTTCGTGGCTGCCGGAAAGGTCGGCCAACCGGACCTTGGAGCGTAGTACAAACATTTGCAGGCGTTTCTGGATGCCCGCCAGCAGACGGGCAGAGAGCAGTCCACGATACGCCGGACCGTCCCGATACAGGAGAAAGCTGGCCTGCATCCGGCCCTTGGCTGTGCACCAGGCTGAGTGCTGGGCAGCATCCGAAGGCAAGTGGTTGACGTCGCTGGTCAACTGATTGTGGAGGAATGCCTGTGCATCTTCGCCTGAGCATTCAAGCAGGCCAAGATGAACCAAGGGAGACATGATCGTCGTTTCACGGGCGGAAACCAGTTCCGCGGCAAGGTCGCCAAAATTATCAACCATGCCGTTATCGATACGGGCACCGGCGCTACAAAGAAATGCCTGCCAACTGAGGTTCATCATCGTTTTTCCATTAGTTTTCTCAGGCAGGCCGTTTGCAATTGCCTGATATCGTAGTGTGCGCCCGTTTAAATCGGCGCGAAATCTGTTTGGCTTCGACCCGGAAGGACCGTATCGGTTCATCGCTGAAGGTTTCGGCTATTATATCGCCACTCCAACCCCAAGACCTGTGGCTCTCAAGCCGTCCCGGATCAATGCATAAATTCATAAAAATCCTGATCGTCCTTGGCCTGATCGTGAGTATGATCCTGGGAGGTATTTTCTTCTGGCAAATTTCATCGCCGCTGGAGTTGAAAAGCGAACAGCTCGATTTTAATATTGCCCCCGGAAGCAGCATGCGTGCGGCAGCCAGAGAAATTGCCGCGGCCGGAGTCAGACTTGAGCCCTGGTTATTCATCGTTCTGGGCAAGGTGCTGCGTGTCGAGTCATCAATCAAGGCCGGGAGCTACGAAATTGCTCGCGGTATTACTTCGCTGGAATTGATGAACAAGCTGACGCGCGGTGATGTGACACAAACCGAGATTGCCTTCATCGAAGGCTGGACCTTCCGTCAGATGCGCGAACGACTGGATACGAACCCGGACATTCGCCACGATACAAAAGCCTTGTCGGACTTGGAAATCATGCGCCTGATTGGCGTAGCGCAAGGCGCCGCCGAAGGCCAGTTCTTTCCCGATACCTATCTCTTCGCCAAGCAAAGCAGTGATGTGGCTGTGCTTGCGCGTGCCTACCGGGCGATGCAGCGGCATTTGTCGCGTGAGTGGGAGGCCAGGGTAGGCGGGCTGCCCTATGGCAACCCGTATGAAGCCTTGATCATGGCCTCTATTGTTGAAAAGGAAACCGGGCGTGACCAGGACAGACCTCTGGTCGCCGCCGTATTTGTTAACCGCTTGCGTCTGGGCATGCTGTTGCAGACCGATCCGACGGTGATTTACGGGATGGGCGAGAAATTCGACGGCAACCTGCGCAAGCGCGATCTGCTTGCCGACACGCCTTACAATACCTATACGCGTGCAGGTTTGCCGCCAACGCCCATTGCCATGCCCGGCCTGGCTTCGCTGCAATCAACACTGCATCCGGCACAAAGTCAGGCCATTTATTTTGTGGCGCGCGGCGACGGCAGTAGCCAGTTTTCGCGTACGCTGGATGAGCATAATCAGGCCGTAAACCGCTATCAGCGAGGTGGAAGGTGAATTTGAATTCGCAGGAAATGAATCGAGTCGTGAAACGCGGGAAATTCATTACGTTCGAGGGCATCGACGGTGCCGGCAAAAGCACGCATATTGCCAGCGTTGCCGAACTTGTCCGCGCGCATGGACTGGGCGTTGTCTCTACCCGTGAGCCAGGCGGTACGCCGCTCGGCGAAAAGCTTAGGGAATTGCTTCTGCACGATCCCATGCATCTTGAAACCGAAGCCCTGCTGATGTTTGCCGCTCGGCGCGAGCATCTGGCGCAAGTGATCGAGCCGGCGCTGGCGCGGGGCGATTGGGTTATATGTGACCGCTTCAGCGATGCAACCTATGCGTATCAGGGGGGTGGGCGAGGGCTGGATAAACGAAAGTTTGCCGAACTTGAACAGTGGGTACATGGACATCTACAGCCCGATCTGACCTTTCTTTTTGATTTGGCTCCTGCCGTTGCCGGCGAACGCATCGCAGCACAGGGGCGAGAACTCGACCGGTTTGAGCAGGAACAAGCCGATTTTCACGACCGCGTCCGGCAGGCATACCTTGAACGAGCAGCGTCAGCACCAGACCGAATCCGTGTAATTAACGCCGGCCAGACACTCGTAGAAATAAAGAAACAGGTTGAAGAAACAGTTTCAACATATTGTTTATGAACATAACAGAACTTCACAGTGAGGCTTGGGCACAGCTTGTTGCAAGGCGTAGGCAACTGCCGCACGCACTCCTGATTTCAGGTCAGCGGGGAATCGGCAAGTTTGACCTCGCCCGGAGTTTTGCCGAGTCGTTGCTCTGCGAAAGCCCGACTGTCGATTCTCAGTCCTGTGGAATTTGCGCCGCCTGTGTCTGGCTGGCCCAAGGCAATCATCCGGATTTCCGTCTGCTGCAACCCGATGCGCTGGCCGAAGAAGAAGGCGATGCAAGCGAAACGGGCAACAAGAAAAAACCGAGTCAGCAGATCACCATTGATCAGGTTCGCGCGCTCGATGACTACCTTCATGTCGGGACGCATCGAAACGGAGTGCGCGTCATCCTGATCAATCCGGCCGAAGCAATGAATCGTTCAACCGCGAATTCTCTTCTCAAGTCACTTGAAGAACCAATCGCAAATACATTATTTATATTGGTTTCTAGTGAAAAGGAGCGCTTGCTGCCCACCATTCGCAGCCGTTGTCAGGCACTTCCCGTTCCGCAACCGGCGCGCAAGCGGGCCGAACAATACTTACTTCAAGCCGGCGTCAGTGATGCAGCGCACTGGCTGGCTCTGGCCGGAGGTTCACCCCTGTTGGCTGTCGAACTCGGCACAAGCGGAGAGCGTGTCCTGCTTGATGCATTGATCTCCGAAATGTCGCGCGGCAGTTCACTCGACCCACTGGGTGCCGCGGCGAACCTTGATCGGGTGATAAAAGCCGAAAAACGTCCTGCACCCCTGAAACGAATGATCGAATGGTCGCAAAAGTGGCTTTTCGACCTGACATTGGCCAGCGAGGATCTTCCATTGCGCTATTTTCTGTCGCAAGCCCCGCTGTTACAACGCCTGGCAAAATCGACCGAGAGCGCTGATTTATTGGCATTCAACCGGAAAACGTTACAATACAAGATGCAAAGCGAACAACCTTTGAACAACCGCCTGTTTCTCGAAGAATTTTTCCTGAGTTACGTGGCCTTGTTCCAAACCTCCTGAGGCGGATATGGCCGAAGTAGCCGATTCAAAATCTGCAGCTGCTACTGTACCGCGGCCGAGTGTTCTCTCGCTGAACATCAACTCGAAGTCGGCGCTTTATGCAGCGTATATGCCTGTCTTACGTAACGGAGGCATCTTCATTCCGACGACGCGTGCCTACAATCTTGGCGATGAAGTGTTCTTGCTGCTGTCGCTGATGGATGATCCGGCCAAACTGCCGATAGCCGGTACGGTGGTGTGGATTACCCCTGCCGGTGCCCAGAACAGCAAGGCGCAGGGGATCGGGGTACACTTCAAGAACGACGAAAGCGGCATCGAAGCGCGACGCAAGATCGAAGGCCTTCTTGGCGGTGTCATGCAATCCACGCGTCCGACCCATACCATGTAATCGTGATCCGATGCTTGTCGATTCACACTGTCACCTTGATTTCCCGGATCTCGCTGCAAATATCCAATCACTGCTTGATCAGATGCGTAAAAATGATGTGGGCTGTGCAGTCTGCATCGGCGTCAATCTTGAAGATTTCCCCCGGGTATTGGCGCTTGCTGAGGCTCACCCCCATATTCTGGCGACGGTTGGCGTCCATCCCGAGACGGCCGATGCGCGCGAACCGACGGTCGCCGGACTGGTCAGTTTGGCCCAGCATCCGAAAGTCATTGCCATCGGCGAAACCGGACTCGACTATTACTGGCACAAGGATGCTCCGGAGTGGCAGCGTGATCGCTTTCGCATCCATATTCGCGCGGCAATTGAAGTCGGCAAACCACTGGTCATCCATAACCGTGAAGCCACGGCCGATATCCTGCGATTGATGGCGGAAGAAGGGGCAGAGCAGGTCGGTGGCATTCTGCATTGTTTTACGGAAACCTGGGAAGTTGCCGAAGAAGCGTTATCCATGGGATTCCATATCTCCCTCTCCGGCATCGTGACCTTCAAGAATGCGCTGAGCGTCAAGGACGTTGCCCGTCGCGTTCCTCTGGATCGCCTGCTCATTGAAACCGATGCCCCTTACCTGGCACCGGTGCCGTTTCGCGGCAAACTCAATCAACCAGGCTACGTGAAATACGTTGCCGAAGAGATCGCCCGTTTGCGTGGCATTCCTGTCGAAGATCTTGCCAAAGCCACGACGGACAACTTTTACCGTCTTTTTCCTCACGCCAGAACGAGAATGCTCCAATGAAAATTATTGCTTACTTATGCGTACTGCTGTTGCCGGCTCTTGCCTCGGCAGGGGCTTATGAAGATATGGAAGAGGCACTGATTCACAGAAACACGGCCGTTGTCATCAAGCTGCTCGACCGGGGCATGGATATCAATACGGTCGACAGGGCGGGCGACTCACTGCTCACCCTGGCCGTACGGCAGGACATGCCCGAACTGGTAGACTATCTGATGCAGCGCCGGGCACGTCTCAACAGTCGCAACCGGAATGGCGAAACAGCCCTGAGCATTGCAGCCTTTACAGGTAAGCTTGCCTTTGTTCAACGCCTGGTTGAAGCCGGAGCCGAGCTTAACTTCTACGGATGGCCTCCGCTGATCTATGCCGCCTTCAACGGGCATACTGCCATCGTCGAATACCTGCTGAAACGGGGCGCGGAAATCGATGCCCGGACCGAAAACGGTTCATCGGCGCTTTATTTTGCTGCACGTAACGGGCACGTCGAGATGATCAGGTTGCTGCTCGCTAACAAGGCTGATCCGACGATTGTCAATGAAAACGACGATACCGCAGTGGATTCAGCCATGAAGGCGAACAACAGCGAGATACTGGATCTGTTACGGGCTGCCGGCGGACGTTCGGGAAAATCACTCGTCCTTGATCTGTCAAAGTAAGTCCAGTTCCGGAGCAGGACGACACAGGGGGATTACCCGGACTTTCCCTGTCTTCAGGACCTTGTTGATGATGCGATAGACATCGGGGTCGAAAGGGGCTTCGTTGCGCTTGTCCAGCAGTTCGTGGAGTGCGGCTTCGTCTTGAACCATCCCCAGATAGCGCCAGAAATCCACCAGATGGAAATCCTCGTGCATCCCGAATTCATCACGTTCGACCAGTGCCACAGGCCCAGCGTACGGCCAGTCAGCTCGCCTGAATTTGGTCAGCGCGGCCATTAGTCGGGCACTGTGCAACGATAAGGATTCCTTGCCGATACAGGTCCCTTTGCAGGTTTTCTGGCGATAGCCGACACAGGCCTCGCCAGGTTTCTCGACACCAATTCCGGTCAGGCTATGGCATAGCCGTTGCGCTTCGACGAGTTTGCGCAAAGCCAGCCCGGCCTCACGTCGGTGCAAATACAGGCCGAACAGATCGGGGGTACATGAAAAATCCACATCCTTCGCGAATACCAACTCCGGCCGGAAATCTCCTTCACCGTGTTTTTGCAGTTGCCAGGAACAGAGTTGATCAAATGGCTTTCGTACTGCAGCGGAGAATTCAAGTTCGTT
This sequence comes from uncultured beta proteobacterium, assembly GCA_903910495.1. Next base: position 5,415 of record CAIVZW010000071.1, on the reverse strand, counting down.
TAGACGTGCGCCGAGTTCCCCTGCCGCTTCGCGCCACTCGATGCGCCAGGTGTTTCGTACCAATGCCGTATCACGCTTGGCCGGGGCAAAATGCGCGAGCACCTGCTGACGAATATTCGAGCTGCGCTTGATCAGTAGAACACTTCCGTCCTCGCCATACATGACATACGCACCCGGTGCTTCCGGCAGGTCATCGATTAGTGCAGGGTCAATTTGAGCAGGCAAGTCCGGTCGGCCAACAATGACAGCGATGGCGTTCCGAATACTATCTATCGGCACTATGTCGTGCCAGCGCTGCCAAAGATCCCAGAGTACCCGTGCATCAGCCAAAGCACGATGCCGGTCAGCAACAGCGATCTTGAAACGCGTCACCAGAGCGTCAAGACTATGGCGGTGATGTTCGGGGAACAGCCTGCGTGAAAGTTTGACGGTACACAGGTTAGGCGCGCGAAAATCAATGCCGAGGCGTTTGAATTCCCGTTTGAGAAAGGTGTAGTCAAAACGGGCATTGTGGGCGATGAACAGGCGGCCACGGAGTTTTTCAAGAACGGTTGGGGCTAGTTGCTCGAAGCCCGGTGCCGTTGAAACCATCGCCGAATCGATTCCGGTCAGCCCGGTAATGAAGTCTGAAACGGGGCCGCCGGGATTGACCAGGGAACTCCACTCGCGCGCTCCATTCTGATCGACCTCGACGAAACCGATTTCAATAATGCGATCATTGGCGAAATTTGCGCCTGTGGTCTCCAGATCGACAAAGATGAGTGGTTCCGGAGTCAGGAGGGGGGTCATCGCTTGAGGGGATTCGCTATAGTTGATTTAAGGAAGTCAGGAACGGGCAGGAAGATACCTGCCCGTCGATTATCGCAGAACGACTTTGAAAACCCTGAATTACCCTACGCCGAACACCATGTTGGGCAGGAACAGTACACTGGTTGGCCAGAAAATCATCACCACAACCAAGGCAATGACAGCCAGGATCAAGGGCACTGCTTCAAAAGTGTATTCGTCCATCGGGCATTTGAGTATGCCGCACACGGCGAACATGGCAACCCCCACCGGTGGCGTCATGCCGCCAAGCGTCACGCAAGTCATCATCACTAGACCAAAGTGCACCGGGTCAATACCGACTTTCAGAATGACTGGAACCAGAATCGGCGTCAGCAGTAGTACGATCACGGTACTTTCAAGGAACATGCCGAGCACGATGATGAAAGCAATGATCATCAGCATCAGCAGGGACGGGTTGGTGGTGATGTCGATCAGGGTGACGGCCAGGGCTTGGGGCACGCCTTCCAGTGTTATCATGTAGCCGATCATCGAGGAGAACATGATGATCAGCATGATCATGCCGGTGTCGGTAACCGCTTGTTTCAGCGCTTTGAGCAGATTCTCGACGGTCAATTCCCGGTAGACGAACAGTCCCACGAAGATGGCATAGGCCACGGCAAAGGCTCCCGCTTCAGAGGGGGTGAAGATGCCGTAACGGATACCCCCGATCAGCAGGATCGGGAACATCAGGGCCCACTTGCATTCCCAGATGCTCTTGCCAATGGTTTTGAAGGAAGGAAATTCCTTGAGCGTGGGTTTATAGCCGCGTTTTCCTGCGACCCAGTAGGCCATCCCCATCAGGATGATGGTCATCAGGATACCCGGAACCACGCCACCGACAAACAGCCGGCCGATCGAGACATTGCCCATGAAGCCATAGAGAATCAGGCCAATGCTGGGCGGAATGGTCGCCGTGATCAGCGAACCTACTGCGATAACCGCACAGGCATAACCCTTGGTGTATCCTTCCTTGAGCATGGCCGGCCCGAGAATCCGCGCTTCCATCGCGGCGTCAGCAACGGCAGAGCCGGAAACTCCGCCCATCAGAGCGCTCAACATAATGGCCACCATGGCCAGCCCGCCACGCATCCAGCCGGTGAGTACGGTGGACAGCTTGATCAGGCGTGCCGTAATCCCAGCCTCATTCATCAAATGTCCAGCAAACACAAAGAGTGGCACAGCGAGCAAAGGAAACGACTGCGTTACCGTTGTAATCTTCTGGATGGCAATTGATGTAGGTACCGGGCCGAAGATGTAAAACATGACCGCTGAAATCCCGATTGCGAAGGCGACCGGCATGCCCATGAACATCAGAAATAGGAACAGAATTGTCAGTGTGAGACTCATCTTAAATCACCGTTCCGTCATGACCTTCAAGTGAAAGGGTTTCACGCCCGGTCAACCCGAGATACAGACGCCTGAGTGTGGTGGCCAGCATAAGTGCACAGCCAGCAGGAATGGCACCCGTGACCCAACTGTAACTGATGCCCACGTCGCCCAGTACGCGTTCCATGTTCATCAAAGTCAGATTCGAGCCATACCAGATCAGCATGGCCAGAAAGGCGGCTATTGCAATCAACCACACGATGGCAATCTTTCTTCTGACTGATGCCGGAAAATAACGCACCACAATGTCGATTTCGATATGGGCATTATTTTTCATGGCCAGATCGGCGCCCAGAACGCAGGCCCACACAAATGAGAGCTGAGCCAGATCCACCGCCCAGATTACCGGGTGATTGAGGGCACGGGTAACAGCGCCAACAAGAACGAAGAAAGACGTACCCGCGAAAAACGCCATGGCAAGGCGCTCTTCATACTTAATAAAAATATTCCTTACCATGGCGAACCTACTCCTCAGCGACCAAGAATGGTGTTTACCTGTTTGCGCAGATCGGTATAGCCCAGCTTCTCATAAACAACGGCGGTCGATGCGACGAATGGCTTGATGTCCACTTCGCTGATCGTGACGCCTTTTTCAGTCATCAGCTTTTCGAAGTTCATGAGCGAATCGATGGTGGCTTTGGAGCCCGTGTCACCCGCCTTCAGCGCTTCTTCACGAATGATGACTTGCAGGTTGGGAGGCAATTTGTCGAACCAGATTTTGGAACCAACCAGACCGGTGATCAACTGGATATGTCCAGTTTTGGTAATGTACTTGATCACTTCATACAGGCGTTGACCATACGTAGCCGGGTCCTGTGCTTCGGCAGCGTCAATGGCTTTCATCTGCAGTGCGGAATAGACTTCTGCCCAGGGCATCGGTGTTGGCGTTGCGCCCAGACCGCGTACTGTTTCCAGCCAGACCGGTGCGCCCGGGGTGCGCATGCGGACACCAGCCAGGTCGGCTGGCACTTTGACCGGCTTATTGGTCAGCACATGACGTGCGCCTTGATACCAGTTGAACGAGAATACTTGATGGCCTGAAGTATCACGCAATTTCTTAACCCAGGTTTCAAACAGCGGCGAGGTAACAACTTTGCGCATTTCTTCGAAATTGTTGGCCACATAAGGGGCGCCAAGAATGCCGAATTCCTTCACAAACGGGGCCATGCGTCCGCCATCAACCACCACGGCGACGCCAGCACCGGAACGTGCCTGTTCCAGGACATCTTCATCCGAACCGAGTTGCGAACTGGGGAACAACTTGACTTCAATTTGTCCTGCCGAGCGTTTTTCAACTTCTGCCTTGAACTGGTTCAATCCCTTGAACAAGGGATCCTCGGCAGTCAGCGCAGAATTGACATTCAAAGTGAACGGAGCGGCATTGACTCCGGAACAGAGCATAAATCCGGCAGCAACTGATAACAGCAATATCATCTTTTTCATAGGAATGTACTCCTTGTAATGCATAGGGTTTATCGGCTTTATGTGCACCATGAATCAACAACGGATGTATGGTAGTACCTATCAAACTTGCGTGCAAGTCTCACTTACGAGCTCTTTTCTGGTTGCCAAATGCTGGTATTTTCTTATAATCCGCATTGTTTTTAGGCTATTTTAAGAAATATTGCAGTGATTTGGCTGATTTAGTCATGTTCGGATATACTGGTATGGTAGATGAGGCTAGGATATGTCATCTCGTCGGCTGCCAGATATTCAACAGGAGATAAAGATGAAAATTGTTAGTGCGGATGTAATTATCTGTTGTCCGGGACGCAACTTTGTCACTTTGAAGATCACGACAGATGATGGCGTGACCGGTCTTGGCGATGCGACCTTGAACGGCAGGGAACTGGCCGTGGCATCCTATTTGAAGGATCACGTTTGTCCGTTGCTGATCGGTCGCGATCCGCAGAAAATCGAGGATGTCTGGCAATACCTGTACAAGGGTGCCTACTGGCGCCGCGGTCCGGTCACCATGTGCGCCATCGGTGCTGTTGACGTGGCGCTCTGGGATATCAAGGGCAAGATCGCCAACATGCCGGTCTATCAATTGCTCGGCGGTGCGTCGCGCGAACACGTCATGGTGTACTGCCACGCCACCGGCCGCGACATCCCCGAAACGCTTGATGCTTTTGCCCAGTATCAGGAAAAAGGTTTTAAAGCACTCCGCGCCCAGTGTGGTGTTCCCGGAATGAAATCCGTCTATGGCGTTTCCAAGGGCGGTGCCTACGAACCGGCGACCAAGGGCTGGCCGGAGGAACAGGCCTGGTCGACCGAGAAATACCTGGACTACGTACCGAAGCTGTTCGCCGCCGTGCGCGACAAATTCGGTTATGAACCACATCTGCTGCATGATGTTCACCACCGCCTGACGCCGATCGAAGCGGCCCGACTGGGCAAATCTGTTGAGGAATATCGTTTGTTCTGGCTGGAAGACCCGACTCCGGCTGAAAATCAGGAGGCATTCCGTCTGATTCGCCAGCATACCGTCACCCCGATCGCCGTTGGTGAGGTTTTCAATACCATCTGGGATTGCAAGCAACTGATCGAAGAGCAACTGATCGACTACATCCGCATGACCGTTGCTCATTCCGGCGGTCTTACCCCCCTGCGCCGGATCGCCGATTTCGCCGCCATGTACCAGGTGCGAACAGGTTCACACGGACCGTCCGATCTGTCGCCAGTCTGTATGGGAGCCGCGCTGCACTTCGATCTGTGGGTACCGAATTTCGGCATACAGGAATACATGGGTTACCACGAGCAGACGATGGAGGTGTTCCAATGTGGCTGGAGTTTCAAGGATGGCTTCATGCATCCGGGGGACAAACCCGGCATCGGCGTCGAGATCGACGAGAAGTTGGCCGCGAAGTACCCCTACGAACCGGCCTATCTACCCGTCGCCCGTCTTGAAGACGGTACGCTGTGGAACTGGTAATCATCATCTTTTCTCAAACTGGAAATGAGTCCGGACTTAGACCCCTTACAACGTGTTGGAGCGAACCGGATGACACGCGTTCCCTTTGAAACAGTGCAGCATGTCGTTACCGAAGCCTTCGTCAAGGCCGGCATGGATGTGCAGGGAGCCTCTGTCTGCGCCCGTGTCCATGCCGAATCAAGCTGCGACGGCATTTACTCGCATGGATTGAACCGGGTGGCGCGTTTTGTCGATTACCTGAAGCGAGGCTGGGTCGATCCGAATGC
>CAIVZW010000070.1 GCA_903910495.1 uncultured beta proteobacterium | reverse complement strand
TCGTCGAGCAACACGCGCAGTACATCGATACTGATCTCCTCGACGAATACTTTCCTCAGTTCGGACAGCGACAAGGGCTGCTGCGAACTCAGCAACACGGCTTCCAGCACTCGTTTCAACTGTGTCGTGTTCTCCGGCGACTGGACTGACTGCTGAACCGGATCGGACTCCGGGGTCTCCCCGGCGCTGTTCGCGGTGCTATCCGGCATAGACGGATTCCGGCTCTGCTCCGGAACCACTTGCTGTTCCGGTGCCGTCTGTTGTTCCGGACCCGGCTTCTGATCTGGAATCTGACCCAACTCCTGATTTGATTCGTCCATCGGCCAACCTCACATAAATCGGTGAAAACGCTTCGGCCTGCGTCATTTCGAGCAGGTGTTCGCGCGCCAGTTCAAGCATTGCCAGAAAGTGCACAACCAGCACCTGCGCACCCAACGTTGGATCAAACATATTGACGAACTCAACAAAGCCTCCACTACTGCGCAACTGGCGAAGGATCAGCCCCATGTGCTCGCGCACGGACAGTTCCTCGCGCTGAATCAGATGATGCGTGTGCAGCTTTGCCTGGTGCAGGATGGCGCCCCAGGCGGCCTTCAGATCTTCGGCCCTGACCTCGGGCAAACGCTGCAGCATGGATTTTTCAACCCAGACCTCGACCCAGTCGAAATCACGTTCGGCCTGCGGCATATCGTCAAGACGATGCGCCGCCAGTTTCATCTGCTCATATTCGATCAGGCGACGCACCAGTTCGGCACGCGGATCTTCCGCTTCATCGCCCTCGACCACCCGAGCCTTGGGCAGCAGCATGCGCGACTTGATCTCGATCAGCATCGCCGCCATCACCAGATAATCCGCCGCCAGTTCGAGATTATGCGAACGCATGGCTTCAACGTAGGTCAGATATTGCACGGTCAGCGGCGCCATCGGAATGTCGAGCACATTCACATTGGCCTTGCGGATCAGATAGAGCAGCAGATCGAGCGGCCCTTCAAAGGCATCGAGCATGACCGCCATGGCATCCGGCGGGATATACAGATCGAGCGGCAACTGCTGCATCGGCTGGCCGTAGATGCGGGCGAGCGGCTCCACACCCTCGCTCCAGGGCTCTGCGGCGTGTTCGATGAGAGGGTTATCAGTCATGAATTGGATCAACGTAGGGCTAACCCGCGCTGCGCGGCGTTATCGCGCAGTGTCAAGAGAGCGAAGCGAACGGGGTTAAGCGCCATGCTGGGTGTCACTTCCACTTGAGATTCAGTTTTCGATTGGACGTCGCACAATCTCGCAGGTAGAGATTGATGAGGCTTTGATACGGAATGCCGACGCCCTCAGAAATAGACTTGAAGTAATTGATGCACTCTTCGTCCAAACGGATCGTGATTTGCTTCTTGAGTTGAGAGGTGTAGGGGTTCTTGGTTGATTTCGAAAAGTCGTATTCAGTGCGCATGATGGTCACCCGTTCAATAAGACGCCGCTTCACGTTTTGTGGCCTTACGTGCCGAGATGATGCGAATTACACCATCGTTCGCTCGGTAACAATGACACACAATCAGAAGCTTAAAACCTGAGCTACAGCCCAGAAGGATGAAACGTTCCCCATCTTCAGAATGGTCAGGATCTGTGATTAGCCGTGCGCGTTCATCGTAGAACACGGTTTTGGCCTCGTCGAAGCTCACACCGTGCTTCGCGATATTGGCTTTGGCCTTCGGTTCATCCCACTCGAAATGAAGTGTAGTCATGCGCTGATTGTAGCTACGATGTAGTTACACGTCAAACCCGTCAGAAGTGACGATCTCAAGACGCCCAACGTTTGAGGTTACCGGCGCTGCGCGGATTTATCGCGCAGCGTCCAGAGAGCGAAGCGAACGGGGTTGAGCGCCGGGCTGACGCCGGGTTGAACGCCGGGTTGAACGCCGTTAGGCTTCATTTGCATGCAGCGCTCAGTGTAAAAAATGTACTCCCGTCGCGGAAGCTGAGATTGTTTTTGGTGGAATTTTCTGTAATAGCGCTTCTATCTGATTGGACGAAGGTGTGTTCCAAATCTTTTTTATTTGCACAGGAAAGCATCGTTCCAGTACTAGGATCAAAGAACGCCAAAGTACAGGTATATGGACTCCCAGATAAATCGAAATGCTTCCTCTGTGCGGCTGCCCCAGGCTTAAAGTTGAAGTTGTGTTCTACAGTAACTTTTGAACCAACGTTAACGTCCTGAACGTCAATCGTACACTTGACAGTATCTGCCAAGGAAAGCGACGAGTGTGTTATGAATATAATCGCGACTAGAAGTCTTAGCATTGCGAAATAGTCCTTCGTGAAGCCTACGTAGAAGTGAGGGGCGCGGAGCAGGCATCCCCTGAGGAGCGTCCCCTCAACTGCTAGTGTTAAAGTAGTGTTAAGGGGGTCAGCTTCGCATTGTTTTTCTGTAGAAATTAATGCGAAGCTGACCCCTTTGATTCCACCTTTGATTCCTGAGTCCGGTGGACCGAAAGCTTATGCGGCGTGCTCAAGCGGAACTTCCCAGCCAGGAAATACAAGTACGGCGGGATGACATTGGAGAGCACGGGCAAGAACTTTGGCGCGCTCAACCCCCAGATTTACTCGGCCATTCTCAATTGCGGAAATAGTGGCCTGCGGAATGCCCGTAAGCTCGGACAGTTGGCTTTGGCTCAATTCTTGGAGTTCGCGCAGAATACGGACAGATTCTCCCACGGAGACCTCAACTCGCTTTTTTGCAGGACGAAACTCTTTCATTTTACGGCCTCCTGTAGTCGTGGGCGGCGACATGAATAACTTGAATCTGCAACACGTTGGCAACAACTCGGTAGATCACGCGCCACTGAGGCCCAAGCCGAGATGAACGATGCCCCTTCCATTCACCAGACAGGGCTTCGTCGTGAAACCCCTTGATGGCCCGCAAACCTTGTGGTCCGGAAAGCCTGGCAATGTCTTTCCATTTCTCGTAACGCTTCAGAACCTCTATTGGCACGGAGCCAGAAAGTTGTTTGTCAACGCGACGGTGCTCTTCAATTTGCCACATACCACATTATGTATATACCACGTATGGTATGTCAAGAGCGGCGACTTTTTTATAGACATGACGGAAAGCTTTCCGTCATAACGAAAAACAAACCCTCGATTGCACGGTATTAATCAACTGTAGTTCAGACCCATCGCCTCGCGCACATCACGCATCGTCTCCTGTGCCAGTTGACGTGCTTTCTGGTTGCCGTCGGCAATGATGTTGCGCACCAGCTTTGGATCGTCGAGATAGGTCTGAGCACGCTCGCGCATCGGTGCCTGTTCGCGCAGGATGCCGTCAATGACCGGCTGTTTGCACTCCAGACAACCGATACCGGCGCTGCGGCAGTTTTTTTTCACCCACGCCCGGCACGGCTCATCCGAATACACCTGATGCAAGGGCCACACCGGGCATTTGTCCGGATCACCGGCATCGGTTCGGCGAACACGCGCCGGATCGGTCGGCATGCGCCTGATCTTTTGCGTCACCGAGGCTTCGTCCTCGCGCAGGGTAATCGTGTTGTTGTACGACTTCGACATCTTCTGACCGTCAAGACCGGGCATTTTCGAGGCTTCAGTGAGCAGGGCGCCCGGCTCGACCAGGATCATCTTGCCGGTACCTTCGAGATAGCCGGACAGGCGCTCGCGATCAGCCAGTGAAAGGCTCTGCGCCTCACTCAGCAGAGCCTGCGCACGCTCTACCGCCGTCGCATCCCCATCCTGCTGGAAACGCGTACGCAGTTGTTCGAACGAACGGGCATTCTTGCTGCCCAGTTTCTTCACGGCCTCCTTCGCCTTCTCTTCGAAACCCGGTTCACGGCCGTACATATGGTTGAAGCGGCGAGCCAACTCGCGGGTGAATTCGACGTGCGGTACCTGATCCTCGCCGACCGGCACCTTGTCGGCGCGGTAAATCAGGATGTCGGAGCTCATCAGCAGGGGATAACCGAGAAAGCCGTAGGTCGAAAGATCCTTGCTGTCGAGCTTCTGCTGCTGATCCTTGTAGGTCGGCACGCGTTCCAGCCAGCCCAGCGGTGTCATCATCGACAGCAGGAGATGCAGTTCGGCGTGTTCTGGCACCTGCGACTGAATGAACAGCGTCGCCTTTTGCGCATCAACCCCGGCGGCCAGCCAGTCGATGACCATGTCCCAAGTCGCCTGCTCGATGCCCTGCGGATCGTCGTACTGCGTGGTCAGCGCATGCCAGTCGGCGACGAAGAAGAGACAGGGATAGTCGTGCTGGAGGGTGATCCAGTTTTTCAGCACACCGTGGTAGTGGCCCAAGTGCAGGCTGCCCGTAGGGCGCATTCCGGAGAGGACTCGTTGTGCGTACATAGTGTCAGTTCAGTTGAAAGATAAGGATGATCAGGTCTTTGAACAGCGATACAAAAGGCCACAGGATGTAATCAAGAATCTGGAAATACAGCAATACCAACAGAATAATGAAACCCCAGCGTTCGATTCTGGCAAATTTGACGGCCAGCGAATAGGGCAGCAGGCTCACCGCGATCCGCCCGCCATCGAGCGGCGGCAGCGGCAGCAAATTAAGTACCATCAGAACCAGATTGATGCTGATCCCGACTTCGCACATCATCGCCAGAGGATGGCTGTACGCATTGAGCGGAATCAGGGTATCCAGCTTGAGCATTCCGCCCCATCCCAGCGCCATCAACAGATTCACCGCCGGTCCGGCAGCGGCCACCCACAGCATGTCACGCTTGGGATGACGGAGCTGGCCAAAATTGACCGGCACCGGTTTGGCCCAGCCAAAAAGAAAGGGACTGCCCACCAGGAAAAGCAGGAGAGGCAATAAAATCGTGCCGAACAATTCGATGTGGCGAATCGGATTGAGGCTGATGCGTCCGGCCAGCCAGGCCGTCGGATCGCCGAAGTGGCGCGCCGCATAGCCGTGCGCCGCCTCGTGCAGGGTGATGGCGAAGATCACCGGCAAGGCAGAGATGGCGATGGTCTGTATCGTAGAAGAAATATCCATGTCTCGATCAATCCATGCCAAAAGGTTCAAGCACGCCCCGCCCGGCACGTACCAGAACGGGCGGCAGGCTGGTGAGGTCGATCACCGTCGTCGGCTCGGTACCGCAGAAACCACCGTCCAGAATCAATTCCAGATGATCGTCCAGCCGATCCTGAATTTCCCAGCCCTCGGTCAGCGGATTTTCATCGCCGGGCAGCATCAGCGTCGAGGTCAGCAGAGGCTCTCCAAGCTCTGCCAGCAGTGCCTGCGCCACCGTGTGCGCCGGAACCCGCAGCCCGATCGTCTTGCGCTTGGGATGCAGCACGCGGCGCGGCAATTCCTTGGTCCCCTCAAGAATGAATACGTAACTGCCGGGTGTCGTCGCCTTGAGCAGACGGTACTGGGCGTTATCAACGTGTGCAAACTGTGCAATCTCGGAAAGGTCGCGACACATCAGCGTCAGATGATGACGCTCGTCGACATCGCGGATGCGGCGAATACGCTCGACCGCCTCCTTGTCGCCCAGACAACAACCGAGCGCGTAGCATGAATCCGTCGGGAAGGCCACCACTCCACCCGCGCGCAACATCTCTGCAGCCTGGGCGAGCAGGCGCTGCTGGGGGTCATCCGGATGAATTGAAAGGTAGCGCGCCATCTGATCAGGCCCTAAAAGGCTTCCCAGACGGGTGTCAGGCCTGGCGGCATGGATGCCAGTTTCCCCAGATCAATATAACTTTCGCCCGGCCCGTGGAAATCCGAGCCACAAGAGGCCAGGAATCCGTACTCTCGCGCCAGGCGGGAAAAGACCGTCACATTATCTGCGGAATGGCTGCCCGAAACAATTTCGATGGCCTGCCCGCCGTAACGCTTAAACTCGTCGAGCATCAAGCGCATCTCCGGTCGGGACAACTTGTATCGACCGGGGTGAGCGACCGCGGCCACACCACCGGCGCCAAGGATCCAGCCGACGGACTCCTCCAGTGTCGCCCAGCGGTGATCAACATAGCCGGGGCGTCCCGGCACGATATAGGACTCGAAAACGCTGCGCACATCCTTGCACACACCGCTTTCCACCAGATACCGGGCGAAATGGGCGCGGCTGATTAAATTCGGGTTTTCGGCAAAACGCATGGCGCCATCGAAACAGCCGCCAATGCCGACCGTCTCCAGATCGGCCGCCATGCGCCGTGCGCGACTGATCCGCCCGGAACGGATGGACGCCAGACCGTCATTCAGCACCCGATCATCGGCATCGAAAGCGTAGCCGATGATGTGAACCTGCAAGCCGCCCCATTCAATGGAGATCTCGACACCATTGACGAAGCGCATCCCGACCTCGTCGGCGACCAATCGCGCAGCCGGCAGCCCGCCCAAGTCGTCGTGATCGGTCAGGGACAACATATCGACACCGTTCGCCGCCGCACGGCGCACAACTTCCGCGGGCGGCAAAAGCCCGTCAGACGCGGTGGAATGGCAATGGAGATCGACGTTGGGCACGAGAAAAGGGGAACGACCAGTGAAAAATAAGGTTGTCGATGATAACACAGTGGGCAAGGCCCTCTCGGTGCCCGCTTTCCATACGGATAGCTGTTAATCCCTGATCGAACTTGCAGCCAGCACCCTCCTCGCGCTATAGTTCGCCCCGCAAATGGGAGAGAGTGGAAAATGTGCTTGCGCGACAGTTTCCACCGCCGAAGGCGCAATCCACCCGGAAACGCTCAGGCAAAAGGACCGTTTGTGAACTGAACTCTGGAGAGCGGTGCTTGCCAGCAAGCACCCACCGATGGGGCAACGTGGCGGGGGCTTATTACCGTCACGATAATCTCTCAGGTAACAAGGACAGGGGGGTGAACTCGTATTGAGTTCGCCCTTTTTTTGTTTCTGGAACAAGTTTCAACACCTTTTTTCAAGGGATTGATATGACACAGAAAACTGTCCTGAACGACGCCCATCGCCACTTGGGCGCCAAGATGGTCGACTTCGGCGGCTGGGACATGCCGCTGCACTATGGTTCGCAAATCGAGGAGCACCACGCGGTGCGCCGCGACTGCGGCATGTTCGACGTTTCGCACATGTGCGCCGTCGATGTGACCGGGCCGGACGCGAAGGCGTTTCTGCTCCGTCTGATCGCCAATAATGTCGACAAGCTCACCCTGCCGGGCAAGGCGCTTTACAGCGCCATGCTCAACGAAGCCGGTGGCGTGGTCGATGACCTCATCGTCTATTACGTCAGCGACGGACAATACCGCGTTGTCATCAACGCCGGCACGGCCGAAAAGGATCTGGCCTGGATGGCCGCCCGCCTGGCCGAATGGCAGCGCGAAGCGCAGTGCGCAGTGACCATCATTCCGCGCCGAGCGGGCGAAAATGCGCTGGCCATCATTGCCGTTCAAGGCCCCAACGCCAAGGCCAGAGTCTGGCAGGTTCTGCCCGAAACCCGCGCCGCCAGTGAAACCCTCAAGCCCTTCTTCTCGGTGACGATTGGCGACTATTTCGTCGCCACCACGGGCTATACCGGCGAGGACGGTTTTGAAATCACCCTGCCGGCAAGCCAGGCCGAAAAACTCTGGCAGGCCCTCTTCGCTGCCGGTGTCAAGCCGATCGGACTCGGCGCGCGCGACACTCTGCGCCTCGAAGCCGGGATGAACCTCTACGGGCAGGACATGGACGAAACCGTCTCGCCGCTCGACGCCGGTCTGGCCTGGACGATAGACCTCGTTGCGCAGCGCGACTTCGTCGGCAAGGCCGCCCTGCTTGCCAAAACACAGCAGAAACAATTCCTCGGACTGGTGCTGCTCGACCGGGGCGTTCTGCGCGCCCACCAGAAAGTCATTTCCCAAGTCAATGGTGCGGCTGCCGAGGGCGAAATCACCAGCGGCACCTTCTCGCCGACCCTGCAGCAGTCCATCGCTCTTGCCCGCCTGCCGCCTGGCGTTGCCATCGGCGATACCGTCAAGGTGGAAATCCGTGACAAACTGCTGTCGGCCAGGGTGGTCAAACCTTGTTTTGTCCGCTATGGCAAATCCCTCGCCTGATTCCTGACTCATAACCCAACAAAATACGTACCTGACTGTCCAATAGCCCAACTTTCTCAGGAGATATCATGAACGTCCCAAGCAACCTCAAGTACACCAAGAGCCACGAATGGGTTCGCGCGGATTCCGACGGCACGATTACAGTCGGCATTACCGAGCACGCTCAGGATCTGCTCGGTGACCTTGTGTTCATCGACCTGCCGGAGATCGGCAAGGTACTGGCCGCCGAACAGGAAGCCGCCGTCGTCGAATCGGTCAAGGCCGCCGCCGATGTTTATGCACCGGTCGCCGGTACAGTCACCGAGGTCAATGAAGCGCTGGCCGATGCACCGGAACTGGTCAATCAGAACGCTTACGCTGCCTGGCTGTTCAAGATGAAACCGGGCAATAGCGACGACCTGGACGCACTGCTCGACGCCTCGGCTTACACCGCCATCGCCGGCGAGTAAGTTGCTGCCCCAAAAGGCAGTATCCATGCGCCTCTTCAATCAATAACCTTGGCCCTCACCGCGCTGCCGCGCACCCTCTCCCGCGGGAGAGGGTTGGGGTGAGGGCTGAGCCTTCAGGATTCAGTGACGCATTTTTTACTGACTAGATTTTTGTCTACCCAACAAACCTTGCCGGACCACGCCATGCCACAGACCCTGCCCCTGACCGTACTCGAGCAACGTGACGAGTTCATCTCCCGCCATATCGGCCCCTCGGCTGAAGACCTGGCCACCATGCTGGCGGCTGTTGGTGCGTCCAGCCTCGACGAACTGATCGCGCAGACGGTTCCGGCGGCGATCCGCCTGCCGGCTCCGATGCCACTGGCCGATGCCCGGCCGGAAGCGGAAGCGCTCGCCGCACTCAAGGCGATTGCCGGCAGGAACCGCATCAACAAATCGCTGATCGGCATGGGCTACTCCGACACGCTGACACCCAAGGTCATTCTGCGCAACGTGCTGGAAAATCCCGGCTGGTACACAGCCTACACGCCGTATCAGGCCGAGATCGCGCAGGGCCGCCTCGAAGCCCTGCTCAACTACCAGCAGATGGTGATCGACCTCACCGGTCTTGAACTGGCCAATGCCTCGCTGCTCGACGAAGCAACGGCGGCGGCCGAGGCCATGACCATGGCCCGGCGCGTGAGCAAGTCGAAGTCGAATCGTTTCTTCGTCGATGCCGCCTGCTTCCCGCAAAGCATCGACGTGCTGAAAACCCGTGCCGGATTTTTTGGCTTCGAGCTGGTTTTCGGCACAGCGCAAGAAGCCGCCCAGCAGGATGTCTTCGGCGCCCTCTTCCAGTACCCCAACGACAGCGGTGAAATCACCGATCTTTCGGGGCCGATTGCCGCCGTCAAATCGCGCGGCGGCGTGACCGCCGTGGCCTCCGACCTGATGGCGCTGGTCCTGCTCAAGTCACCCGGTGAAATGGATGCCGACATTGCGTTCGGCTCATCGCAACGCTTCGGTATCCCGATGGGTTTCGGCGGCCCGCATGCGGCCTTCTTCGCCACCCGTGACGAGCACAAGCGCTCGGTTGCCGGACGCATCATCGGCGTTTCGGTCGATGCGCGTGGCAACAAGGCGCTGCGCATGGCGCTGCAGACCCGCGAACAGCATATTCGCCGCGAGAAGGCCAATTCCAATATCTGCACCTCACAGGTGCTGCTTGCCAACATGGCCGGCATGTTCGCGGTATACCACGGCCCGCAGGGACTGCGCGCCATCGCCGAACGCATCCACCGGCTGACGGCGATCCTTGCCGAGGCGCTCAGGCGTGCCGGTATCACGCTACTCAACACACATTTCTTCGACACTCTGCAGCTTGACCTCGGTACTCGCGCCCTTACGGTCTATCAGGCCGCACTCGGCGCCGGTTACAACCTGCGGCAGGTCAGCAGCGGTCTTCTCGGCATCGCCCTCAACGAAAAATCAACACGCGACGATGTTGCGGTCCTGATCAAGCTGATTGCCGGCATCACCGTGGATATCGAAATCTTTGACGCACAGGTTCAGCAACTCGATCCGGCATTGCCTGAAGCCTTGATGCGCACCGATGCCATCCTCACGCACCCGGTATTCAACAGCTACCACACCGAACACGAAATGCTGCGCTACCTCAAGCGCCTGCAGAACAAGGATCTGGCGCTCGACCACTCGATGATCTCGCTCGGCTCGTGCACCATGAAGCTCAACGCCACCAGCGAGATGATTCCGGTGACCTGGCCGGAATTTGGCGACATCCACCCCTTCGCGCCGATCGATCAGGCGCAGGGTTACATGGAGATGATCAGCGGGCTGGAAAACTGGCTCAGGATCATCACCGGTTTCGACGCCATCTGTATGCAGCCGAACTCGGGCGCCCAGGGCGAATACGCCGGCATCGTGGCCATCACGCGCTATCACGCCAGCCGCGGCGAAAGTCAGCGCAACATCTGTCTGATCCCGAAATCGGCACACGGTACCAATCCGGCAACGGCGCAGATGTGCGGCCTGCAGATCGTCGTCGTCGACTGCGACGAGAACGGTAACGTCGATCTCGCCGACCTCGAGATGAAAGCGGCACAGCACGCCGCCAATCTGGCCTGCCTGATGATTACCTACCCGTCGACGCACGGCGTTTTCGAGGAGGCGATCAGGGACATCTGCGCCATCATCCATGCCCACGGCGGCCAGGTTTATATGGACGGCGCCAATCTCAACGCCCAGGTCGGCCTCACCTCACCCGGTTTCATCGGCGCCGATGTCAGCCACATGAATCTGCACAAGACCTTCGCCATCCCGCACGGCGGTGGCGGCCCCGGCATGGGGCCGATCGGCCTCAAGGCACACCTGGCACCGTTCATGGCCGACCATGCCGTACAACCGACCGGCGGACCGGACCGTTCGCATCGCGGACAAGGCGCCGTTTCTGCCGCACCCTGGGGTTCCGCGTCGATCCTGCCGATTTCCTGGATGTACATCGCCATGCTCGGCGGCAAGGGTCTCAAGCGTGCCACCGAAGTGGCCATCCTCAATGCCAACTACGTCGCCACCCAACTCGGCCCGCACTACCCGGTGCTGTACACCGGCAAGAACGGTCGCGTCGCCCACGAGTGCATTCTCGACATCCGCCCGCTCAAGGCCGCTACCGGCATCGCCGAAATCGACATCGCCAAACGCCTGATGGACTACGGTTTCCACGCGCCGACGGTGAGCTTCCCGGTCGCCGGTACGATCATGGTCGAACCGACCGAATCGGAATCGAAAGCTGAACTCGACCGTTTCATCGCCGCCATGACCGCCATCCGCGAGGAAATCCGCAAGATCGAACAGGGCATCTGGCCGGCCGACAACAATCCGCTCAAGAACGCCCCGCACACCCAGGCCGACCTCGTCGACGCCGACTGGAACCACCCGTACAGCCGCAAGGAGGCCGTCTTCCCGTTGCCGTGGGTAGCCGCCAACAAGTTCTGGCCAAGCGTCAACCGCATCGACGACGTCTATGGCGACCGCAACCTGCTGACCTGCTGTCCTTCCTGATCCGGTTACGGCAAGAGCCGCCACCGGCGGAATGCTAATCACGTAAAAACCCGCTCATGGTTCGACAAGCTCACCACGAACGGGTTTTGAGCTAGCACCCGGAGGATGAAACGCCCGTTCGCCCTGAGCAGCCCGCAAAGCGGGCATGTCCCCCAGGGGGATTTCCTGCGGGGCATCGAAGGGTTCGTAATCTAGTAACTACGGTTTTAAGATGATTCATCGGCCCGCATGAACAAAGCTGTGTTTTCAGCCGCGTCCGATGAATGGCATCTTGGTGGCCATGATCGTCATGAACTGCACATTGGCCTCCAGCGGCAGATTGGCCATGTGCACAATCGCGTTTCCAACATGATTGACATCCATCATGGCTTCGACGGCAATCTCGCCGTTCGCCTGCTTGGCGCCTTTCGCGCTGTACCCGGACATTTCGCTCATCGCATTGCCGATGTCGATCTGACCACAGGCGATGTCGTATTTGCGCCCATCGAGCGAAATGCATTTGGTCAAGCCCGTGACCGCATGCTTGGTTGCCGTGTATGGTGCTGAGTCGGGCCGCGGGACGTGCGCCGAGATCGAGCCGTTATTGATGATGCGGCCGCCACGCGGGTTCTGCTCCTTCATCAGACGGAACGCCCCTTGCGCGCAGAGAAACATTCCGCTGAGATTGATATCAACCACGGAAGCCCATTTTTCGTAGGTAAGGTCTTCGAACGATACGCCCGGAACATTGATGCCGGCGTTGTTGAACAGGAGATCGAGACGGCCAAACTTTTCGCGGATCTGCGCGAACAGCGCGTTGACCGAATCGGGTTGGCTGACGTCGGTGGGCACCGCCAGCGCGACCTTGCCTGTGCCCAGGGCACTCAGTGTTTCCTGCAGCGGTTCCGCCCGGCGACCGGCGAGGACGACACCATAGCCCGCGTTCGACAGGGCGATTGCCGTGGCTTTGCCAATACCGCTACCGGCACCGGTGATGAGGGCGATTTTGCTTGAAGTGCTCATGACTGCTTCCTTATGTGTGGTGGTGCGAATGATAGTGATGCGACTGATGTTCTGGCTATTTCCTGAATCCATGGAATTTATTGTGTCCTTGCCTTTTGATCAACCAAACCGTGGGATTCTGTCTGATTTTTCTGATTCTGGCCATTAATTCTGTCGCAAAAATGGAACACCGCGAGATTTGATGCAAACGGTCTGCTCAAGACACCTCTTCTGTCAGACCCCAAGTTCGCTGACCTGAACGGCCACGCTCAGCGCTGGAATTTGTCCGGAAGGCCCGATGTAACTTCCCGCTACCGGGGGAACGGCTTCGGGATGCCGGGCCACGGCAACCGGGATGTGCTGGTTGCCGATGATCAGACCACTGGTCGGATCGAAGCCCTTCCATCCCGGTCCGGGGATTGAACGGGCACATCCTTCTCCCCGCGGGAGAAGAACCGGGGATGAAGGCTTGCGACTCTGGCAAGCTGACTACGCGATAAACGGCCACTCGATCTCGTCGCTGCGTCTGAACCCGGAGGTCATGGCACGACACAAGACAATGAACTCGCGCATGCCGGCCGTCTGAAATTTCCGTTTGTGCCAGAGAAACTGGAAATGCCGCAGCAGATCAAGCTCCGGCGTTTCGATGGCCACCAGACTGCCGCGCCGGAAAGCCTCGCGTAGCGCCAGCCTTGAGATGCAGCCGATGCCGAGACCGAATTCCACCGCCCGCTTGATGGCTTCAGTGTGTTCTAGTTCCAGGCGGATCTGCAACTCGAATTTGTGGTGCCGCAGCGCCCGATCCAGCGTCTCGCGTGTCCCCGAACCTGGTTCGCGCACGATCCAGTACTCGGCCGAAAGCTCGGCTAGCGTTGCCGAGCCTTTGCCGGCCAGAAGATGCGTCGGTGCGCAAAACACCACCAGTTCATCTTCCACCCAAGGTTCGGCCACCAGATCGGGATGACGGCAACTCCCTTCGATCAATCCCAGATCGAGTTCGTAATGCGCCAACTGCTCAATAATTTTTTCCGTGTTGTGCACCTGCAACTGTGCGGAACTCTCGGGATGACGCTTGAGATAGTCGGCCACAATCAAGGTCGCAAGGTAATTGCCAATGGTCAGCGTGGCGCCGATGCGAAGCTTGCCGAAACCGGCTCGCCCTTCAAGCACGGTCTCGATAGCCGAGGCCCGCTCGATGAGTTCCACCGCTTGCGGCAACAGTGATTGCCCGAGTTCGTTGAGACGCAGCGTCTTGCCGACCCGGTCAAAAAGCTGCGTATCGTAGAGTCGCTCCAGTTCGCCCAGTGCCGTGCTGGTCGCCGACTGTGATAGCGAAAGTGCCGATGCTGCCCGCGACACGCTTTCCTGCTGCGCGACTGCAACAAAGATGGCCATCTGGCGCAAGGAGAACTTCATATCCACTCCATGTATATATATTATCTAATCAATCTGTTTTACAGATATTCTAGCGTGTTATAGCATCATTCACATCAATCACTGTCATAGACCTGACCATGTCCAATCTTTCAACACAGCGCGTCCTTTCCGTCCATCACTGGAACGACAGTCTTTTCAGTTTCCGTACCACCCGCGATGCCGGTCTGCGCTTCATCAACGGCCAGTTCGTCATGCTTGGCCTTGAGCACGAGGGCCGCCCGCTGACCCGGGCCTACAGCATTGCCAGCGCCAATCACGATGAATTTCTCGAATTTTTCAGCATCAAGGTAGCGAACGGCCCCTTGACCTCAAAGCTGCAGCATCTGACCGTCGGCGATGCCGTCGTCGTCAGCCGCAAACCGACCGGAACGCTGGTCCTGCGCGACCTGAAACCCGGCAGACGCCTCTACATGCTGGCCACGGGTACCGGTCTGGCGCCCTTCCTGAGCCTGATTCAGGATCCGGAAAGTTACGAGCGCTTCGAGAAGGTCGTTCTCGTCCATGGCGTACGCACGGTGAGCGAACTGGCCTACCGCGACTTCATCACGCGCGAACTCCCGAAGCACGAGTATTTCGCCGATCTGGTGCGGGACAAACTCATTTATTACCCGACCGTAACCCGCGAAGCCTTTCCGAATCAGGGCCGCATCACCTACCTGATCGAAAGCGGCAAGCTGTTTTCAACGATCGGTCTGCCGGCCTTCGATCCGGCGCACGACCGCGTCATGGTCTGCGGCAGCCCGGCCATGATCAGGGATTGCTGCACCCTGCTC
>CAIVZW010000069.1 GCA_903910495.1 uncultured beta proteobacterium | reverse complement strand
CTGGATGATGGCACGGACAATCGCATCGTCCGGCCGCAGACACAGCCCTCGCCATGACTGCGCTTCAATGTCGCTTATTCGCTCGACCCGAAGCTCGAACACTTCCTCGGTGAAGCCTTGGGATAAGGAGAGCGGTGAATTGCGGGGGCCGGCAACTGCTTACCGCGATTCCTTGATGATCCGCCCCCAGCCCGGCTGAACCGGCCGCGCATTGGGTTTGTAGAGGCGCTCGAAAATCACCTGTTGTTCGGGCGATATCTGCTGCGGCTGCTTGAGCACCAGCCACAGCACGTCCTCGGTGCACGGTGGCGTGGTCAGCGAACCCATGAACGTAAAATACTGCCGGTTGGCCGGCAACAGGCGATCGACATCGATGCTCTGCCCCGGCGGCATCACTTCACCGCCTTTTTCAAGCGGCAGATTATTCAAGGCCATCTGCACCACCGGATTTTCCTTGCCCTTCTCAAGCAGCACGGTCACGATGGCCAGTTTCCCATCTTCGGACTTGTGCATCAGTTGCGCGTCCATGTCGAACGCCTTGCCGGCGACCGTTATCTCGGAAGGCCGATGGAAATGAACCCGGATCAACTCATAACTCTTGCCGAGCAAACTGAGGCCGCCGCCATAAACGGACATCTGCAAGTTGCGACCGCCATCAACGACCCGGAACGACGCTGGCCGATAGAAAAACTGGATCGGCTCAAGGTCAACCGCGATGCCTTCGCGAAGGTCAATGGGAGACTGGCGGCGCCCGGAAGCGCAGAGCGCGTACTCGGCCTTCAGCTTGCTCCAGTTATCCGGGCCGCCATTGCCATCGTAGGCCCAGGCGATGTCCATCGTTGCCGAAGCGGCCGACTTCCTCCCGCCAGCCGAGGCTGCACCACCTTTACCCGAAAGCTGGGCTCCGGCACGCGCGCTCAGCCGCTGCAAATCCTTCCTGACCTCTTTCTCGACCAGCGCCTCATTCAGCCTGCGCAGATCACCTGCCACTTCGCCCACCTTCTCGGCGGTCTTGCTCGCCGACACCGCACCCTCCGGTCCGGGTTTCGGCCGACACGCTTCGCGCAACAGCCTGTCGTCAGGCGTTCCCGAACGCACCGGCATGTCGTAGGGAGTCTTGACCTCCTCCTGCCGCAACAGTTCGTCTTCCTCCTTGTAGTAACTGCGTTTTAGCGTGGCGTGAGTACGTTCCGCACAATCGAAGCGATTGACCACTTCAATGATGCGGTAGGACGACGATGTTTTCGGGTCGACAATCGGCTTATCGAGCACGATACGACCCCTGGCCATCGTCATGCCCTCCGCGTCCAGAACGATGCTGGACCGGTCGATCTCGACCCGCTTGCCCTGTTCGGTCGCCACGACCTGCCAGGCTGCCGAAGCCATTAGCGGAACCACCGCCACAAGGACAGCAGCAAAAAGCCTGAAGTACATCAGCGGACTCCCGTTATTCGTTTTTTTGCCCATCATCTGTTTCACGGAAAACCTGAGGAATACTTTAGCTGAATTTCAAAAAACAACGGGAACAAACTTCGCTTAACCCGCATCAAAGCCATGGAGTCT
>CAIVZW010000068.1 GCA_903910495.1 uncultured beta proteobacterium | reverse complement strand
TCATGGCGCGCGCGATCCCGAATGGGCCTCGCCGATTCGCCGCGTTTGTTCGACTGTTCAGGCTCAGGCGCCCGATCTGCGTGTCGAGCCGGCCTTCCTCGAATTCATTCAGCCGAATTTTCGCGACTGTGCCGAATCGCTCCTCTCGGAAGGCTTTGAACGCATCATCGTCCTGCCGATGTTTATGGCCCAGGGCGGTCATCTCAAGCAGGACATTCCGCGCCTGATTGAAGATCTGCGCCAACGTTACCCGCGGGCACGCTTTGAGCTGGCTTGCGCCGTTGGCGAAGCCGAAAGCATCGTACAGGCCATGGCGGCGCATGTACTGGCACTGGCTGGGGAGCAGGAGCTGACGCCTCGCCCGGCCTGATCAGATGATCAACCGATCCTGTACCAGCTTTCCTGCGGCTTGCAGCCGCGGGATGGTGGACGTCAGGTTGAGGCTGGTTTCATTGTTCAGCTTATTGGCGCGGGTGATCAGTTCGTCCAGGCTAACCTCGACGGGGTCGTCGCCCGAGGCAAAAGCAATAGTATTGCCGCTGTCACTGGAAGGAAAAACCAGTGAGCGGCCGGTGAAGGCACTGGCAATCCGCTCAGCACTGGCCTGAAAACCCTTGCTGCGGCTAAGCAGGTTGACGGCCAGCAAGCCGCTGCTGCTCAGCCGCGCGCGGCAGGCCTGATAGAAGGGCAGGGTATCGAGCACGCCGGCACGCCCTTCCTTGTCGAAACCATCAACGAGGATGGTGTCGAACGTCCTGCCGTCTTTCAGCATGTATTCCGCGCCATCGGCGATGATGATGCGCAAGCGTTTCGGGTCGGCCGGCAGCTTGAAATGCAGGCGGGCGATGATCTCGACCTGAGGATCGATTTCAATGACCGTGATCTTTGTCTCCGGCAGGTTGTGATAAATGAATTTGGCCAGCGATCCGGCACCCAGACCGATCAGCAGCGCTTCACGCGGCCACGGTTCATCACGCAGCAGCAGTCCGGCCATCATCTCGCGGGTGTAGGCGAGTTCCAGCACATTGGGACGCTGGATACGCATGGCCCCCTGAATCCAGTCGGCACTGAAATGCAGGTAACGCACGCCAGCCTTTTCGCTGACCTCGATCGAGTTTTCGGCCATGGGCGTTGATCACTAGCGGGTTGAAGTAGATGCCGGATCTTAGCGTGTCAACGCCGGCAGAGGAACACCATGACATTCGGGCAGCCGATCCGGTGTATCCTCACGCAATGAATACAACGCCTTTTTCCTCACTGACGCCCGATTCCCTGCTTGATGCGCTCGAAAGTATCGGGCTTTGTCCGGACGGGCGTTTGCTGGCACTCAACAGCTACGAGAACCGGGTCTATCAGGTGTACATGGAGGAGGACGCACCGCTGGTCGCCAAGTTCTACCGCGCCGGTCGCTGGTCAGATGCGGCGATCCTTGAAGAACATGCTTTCTCCCTGGAACTGGCTGAGCGCGAACTGCCGGTCGTGGCGCCGCTGTTAATCAATGGGCAGACGCTGCACAGGCATGGCGAACTGCGCTTTTCCGTGTTTCCTAGGCAGGGCGGCAGGGCACCGGAATTCGATAGCGGGCAAACCCTCGAATGGATGGGACGCTTTATTGGTCGAATTCACGCAGTGGGCGCGCTCAAACCCTTTGCCGAGCGTCCCGAACTCAATATCCACAGCTTCGGTGAGGAGCCGCGGGATTTCCTGCAAAGCGGCGAATTCCTGCCGCCGGATCTGGCCGACGTCTATTTCGGCGTTGTCGACCAGGCGCTTGATGGCGTCCGCCACTGCTTCGACCGCGCGGGCAAATCTGCCCTGTTGCGCCTGCACGGCGACTGCCATGCCGGTAACGTGTTGTGGGTGGAGGGTGAAGGACGGAATGGAGATAGCGGGCCATTCTTTGTCGATTTTGACGATTCCCGCATGGGGCCGGCCATCCAGGATCTGTGGATGCTGCTTTCCGGCGAGCGGGCGGAACAGGTTCGCCAGTTGGCTGAAGTGCTCGCGGGCTACGAGGATTTCTTCGAGTTCGAACCGCGTGAGCTGCATCTCGTTGAAGCCTTACGAACCCTGCGTCTTATTCATTACGCCGGCTGGCTGGCCCGACGCTGGGATGATCCGGCTTTCCCGGCTGCCTTCCCGTGGTTCAATACACCGCGTTACTGGCAGGACCGGATTCTCGAATTGCGTGAGCAGATCGCCCTGATGCAAGAGCCGCCTCTCTGGTCTTCGTAGGCTTTCCGCCAATCAGCGGCCGGATGTCAGCAAACCCCGCTGGCATGCGTTATGCGTTGTGATGGATGGAATAAAAGCAGGAAGCAGATGTCCATCCATCACGAAAACCAGGTAGTGAGGCCCTTTGGCCCAATAAGCCGCAGGGAAATGCCATGCTCAATATCACGCTGAATTGCTCGGATAGTATCGAAACCGTCTT
>CAIVZW010000067.1 GCA_903910495.1 uncultured beta proteobacterium | reverse complement strand
GACGTGCCAATGTCGGGCGCTTCTCCGATGGCGAAGTAACCGTCGAGATTCAGGAACACGTGCGCGGCAAGGATGTGTTTATCCTGCAATCGACCTGCGCGCCGGCCAACGAAAATCTGATGGAACTGCTGGTCATGGTCGATGCGCTGAAGCGTGCTTCAGCTGCGCGCATTACCGCTGCCATTCCGTACTTTGGCTATTCGCGTCAGGATCGCCGTGTGCGTTCGGCGCGCGTGCCGATTGCCGCCAAGCTGGTGGCGGACCTGCTGACTGCCGCGGGCGTCCATCGGGTACTGACCATGGATCTGCACGCCGAGCAGATTCAGGGTTTTTTCAATATTCCGGTCGACAACATCTATTGCCTGCCGATCATGCTGGCCGATGTCTGGAAAAAGGATTTCAAGAACCTGGTAGTCGTTTCGCCCGACGTCGGTGGCGTGGTGCGCGCCCGTGCGCTGGCCAAGCGCCTCGAATGCGACCTGGCGATCATCGACAAGCGCCGTCCCAAGGCCAACGTCGCCGAGGTCATGAATATCATCGGTGAGGTCGAAGGGCGTACCTGCGTCATCATGGACGACATGGTCGATACCGCCGGTACGCTGTGCAAGGCCGCCGCCGCGCTCAAGGAAAAGGGGGCCAGGAAGGTTCTGGCCTACTGCGTGCACCCGGTACTATCCGGCTCAGCCGTGAGCCGCATCAACGACTCTGCCATCGATGAACTGGTCGTGACCGACACCATTCCGCTGAGCGAAGAGGCACAGAAATCACCGCGCATCCGGCAATTGTCGGTGGCCGACGTGCTGGCCGAAACGATTCGCCGGATCAGCAACGAGGATTCGGTTTCTTCGCTGTTTATCGAATAGTTTTTCTCAACCCCCTGCCTGGTCGCGGGCAGGGTTTGTTTTAACCAGGAGCTGTCCATGAAATTTGAAATCAACGCGCAAAAGCGCACACTGCAGGGGTCCGGAGCGAGCCGCCGCCTGCGTCACGCCAACAAGGTGCCGGGTATCGTTTACGGGGGTACTGCGGCCCCGGCCTTGATTGAACTCGAGCACAACGAACTTCTCCTTGCTCTGCGCAAGGAAGCCTTTCACGCCTCCGTGCTGACGCTCAAGCTCGATGGTGCCGAGCAAAGTGTGCTGCTGCGTGACTCGCAGATGCATCCTTACAAGCCGCTGGTATTGCACGTCGATTTTCTGCGTGTCGATGCCACGCGTGCGATCCACCAGAAGGTGCCGCTGCACTTCATCAACGCCGACCAGGCCCCGGGCGTCAAGATCAGTGGCGGCAATGTATCGCCGGCCATGAACGAAATCGATGTAACCTGCCTGCCGAAGGATCTCCCGGCCTTCATCGAAGTCGACCTGAAAGATCTGGAATCCGGTCGTTCGATTCACGTTTCGCAGATGGTTTTCCCGGCCGGCGTCAAGCCAACCGGACATGGCAGCGACGATCCTGTCGTCGTTTCGATTCCGGTCAAGAAGGCTGAAGTTGTAGAAGAAGGCGCCGAAGGTGAAGCAGCCCCGGCAGCAGCAGGTCCTGCAACTCCTGCAACGCCTGCCGCCTGAGTTCCAGTGTCTGAATGACTGGCCGCCGTCCGGTACGTGGTGCCTGCGGCGGCTTTTCATTTTTCAGAGTGAGTTAGCATGATCCCTCCGCGCCTGATTGTCGGCCTGGGTAACCCCGGCCGCGAATACGAGGACAATCGTCACAACCTCGGTTTCTGGTTTGTCGAGAGGCTGGCACACGAACTCAAGGTGACGCTGGCCGCGCAGGGCAAGTTTTTCGGCCGTGTCGGGAGGAAGGGCGACCTGTGGCTGTTGCAGCCGACGACCTTCATGAACCGTTCCGGTCAGTCCGTGGTTTCTCTGGCGGGCTTCTACAAGATTCTTCCGGATGAAATCCTGGTCGTGCATGACGAACTTGACCTGCAGCCGGGCAGCATCCGCCTCAAGCAGGGGGGCGGCAACGGCGGGCACAACGGGCTGAAGGACATTCAGGCGCACCTTTCCGTAGCGGATTTCTGGCGGCTTCGCCTGGGGATAGGGCATCCGGGGGATAGGAACGAGGTTGTCAATTACGTTTTGAAAGCACCGCGCAAGGAAGAACAGGAACTGATCGACCGCGCGCTGGACCGTTGCCTGCTGGCCTGGCCTGAACTGGGTGCCGGCGATTACGCGGCGGCACAACGTCTGCTGCACCTCAAGAGTACTTCGTCGTGATGCTCGCATCACTCAGGGCGCACCCCAAGGCTGTATAAATGCATGTATTAACCACGAAGTTCACGAAGGCCACTAAGAAAGGCAGTGATCACGATCTTCTCCGTGTTCTTCGTGCTCTTCGTGGTTGTTATCGTTTTCAGCTTATTTCAGGAATTAAATCATGAGCCTCAAATGCGGAATCGTCGGTCTGCCCAATGTCGGCAAATCCACCCTCTTCAATGCCCTGACCAAAGCCGGCGTGGCGGCGGAGAATTATCCCTTCTGCACCATCGAACCTTCTGTCGGCGTGGTCTCGGTGCCCGACGCGCGTCTCGACAAGCTGACGGCTATCGTCAAGCCGCAGCGCGTGGTACCGGCGGTGACCGAGTTCGTCGATATTGCCGGCCTGGTTGCCGGCGCGTCCAAGGGCGAAGGTCTGGGCAACCAGTTCCTCGCCAACATCCGCGAGACTGATGCCGTATTGCATGTGGTGCGCTGCTTTGCCGACGACAACGTGATTCACGTTTCCGGGAACATCGATCCCATCCGTGACATCGAAATCATCGATACCGAACTGGCGCTGGCCGACATGGCCACCGTCGAAAAGGCGCTGCTGCGTTACCGCCGGCCGGCCAGTGCCGGCGACAAGGAAGCCAAGCTGCTGGTAGCGGTGCTCGACAAATGCTTTGCCCAGCTTGATCAGGGCAGGCCGGTGCGCGCCCTCGATCTGTCCAGGGAAGAATGGCTCAACCTCAAGCCCTTCTGCCTGATTACCGCCAAGCCGGTGCTCTACGCCGCCAATGTGGCCGAGAACGGTTTCGAGAACAATCCGCATCTCGATGCCGTGCGCGAACACGCCAGTACCGAGAAGGCCGAGGTCGTCGCCGTCTGTGCCGCGATCGAAGCCGAGATTGCCGATCTGGCCGACGACGAAAAGCAGATTTTCCTTGCCGACCTTGGCCTTGAAGAGCCGGGGCTCGACCGGCTGGTGCACGCCGGCTACCATCTGCTTGGCCTGCAAACCTACTTCACGGCCGGCCCCAAGGAAGTGCGGGCGTGGACGATCCACCGTGGCGATACCGCACCGCAGGCCGCCGGGGTCATTCACACCGACTTCGAGCGTGGCTTCATCCGTGCGCAGACCATTGCCTACGACGATTACATTACCTGTGGCGGCGAACACGGCGCCAAGGAAGCGGGCAAGATGCGCGCCGAAGGCAAGGAATACGTGGTCAAGGACGGGGATGTGCTGAACTTCCTGTTCAACGTCTGAGCAGGTATCGGATTCTGCCGCACGCGGGCGGTCTGCCGGCATCGGGCAGCCACATGTTCACCCACACACCCGGTTGCGAACGCGGCGCGCGAGCTCACGCATAAACCCCCGCTTTCGGCTCCGGATAGCTTTCATACACATGCTCGAACAGCGCCGAGCACTTCTGGTGGT
>CAIVZW010000066.1 GCA_903910495.1 uncultured beta proteobacterium | reverse complement strand
TCCATTCCGAGAACAAATCGAAATCGTAGCAAATGACCTAAAGTCTGCGTTCTGGCGCGAAGACGCAAAGGTGATTGCCAGCTCCTACGGCGCTTACCTTTTTCTACATGCTCAGACGATATTGGAACCGTACATTGGACGGGTTTTGCTGCTTTCGCCTATCGTTGGCGAAGCCTCAAACGAAGAAATGATGATGTTTTTCGTCCCGCCCGGCGCTCGTCGGTTTCAAGAGCTTGTCAAAAGTGGTTCTTATCCGACTCCGGTACGCTGTGAAATCCACGTTGGCGAATACGACTGGCAGAGCAATCCAGCGAACGTTGCGGATATTGCCACCGCTCTGAACATCCAAGTTTCAGTAGTGCCAAAAAACGGCCACAGGCTCGACCAAAACTATGTAAGGGGTGTTCTCGATGCCTGGTTGGATTTGCAGTCGTGATTTCTGATTAAATGCAAACGCATGTTGTGGATAGTATGGTTTTTTTGACCGGTGGTATTCTATGCTTTCAACGCCACTTCCCTTTGCACCCCGGCGGCAAATTAATGATACTTTCGGAATGAACGATACCGGATTTCCCCATGCGCTGGAGGACCTGCCTGCCGACTGCCGTGATGCCGCGGCGCTACTCAATCGCGGCTGCATTTGCAACTCGGTCGATCACGACAGGCTGCGCCGGGCCTTGGAAAGTGGGGTGGGCGCTTCATTTTCGTATGCCGACCTGCTGGCCTCGCGACCCAATCTGTTTTCCGATACCACGGTTTTCGTTGCCGAGGCCCATCTGCACTTCATGGCCGAGCTGATCGTCGCGATTGAGCGGGTTGTCGCACTGCCCCTCTGGCGTGAACGCGTTTTTGCCCATGCGCCGGAAATCGCGCGCCATTCGCCGCAGACGGCCGGGGCCTTTCTCGGTTACGACTTCCATCTTGGGGCGGACGGGCCCCGCCTGATCGAGATCAACACCAATGCCGGTGGCGGTCTGCTCAACGCCAAGCTGTTGCGCGCCCAGCGTGCCTGTTGCGACCAGTTGGAGTCAGTCCCTCCTGAACAGTTCACGGCTGAGGCGGACTTCGTGGCCATGTTTCGCGAAGAATGGCGGCTGGCCCGTGGCGCTGTGCCGCTGGTGCGCGTCGCCATCGTCGATGAGGCTCCAGCAGGGCAGTTTCTGGCGCCCGAGTTCGAGCTGTTCCGCCAGTTGTTCGAAGCCAGCGGATTGTCGGCGCTGGTGCTTGATCCCCGTGATCTCGCCTTTGATGGTGAACGATTGCGGTATGGCGGGCAGGTCATTGATCTCGTATACAACCGGCTCACTGATTTTTCTCTCGATGACCCGCAGAACGCGGTGCTGCGGGCGGCTTATCTGGCTGACGCGGTGGTGCTTACGCCCCACCCGCAGGCGCATGCGCTCTACGCCGACAAGCGCAATCTGGTGGCCTTGAGCGATGAGGCGTGGCTGAATAACATCGGCGTCAGCGCCGCGGACCGGCAACTCCTGAAGGCCGGCATCCCCTGTACCGAAGAAGTGCTGAGCGAAAGTGCCGAGTCTTTCTGGGCCAGCCGCAAGCAGTGGTTTTTCAAACCGGCTGCCGGCTACGGCAGCAAGGCAACGTATCGCGGTGACAAGCTCACCAAACGCGTCTTTGCTGAAATTTCGCGAGGCGGCTACGTCGCCCAGGCCCTGGTCACGCCATCGGAAAGGCGTTTGCTGGTCGACGGGGTGGAACAGGATCTCAAGCTCGATCTGCGCAATTTCGTCTATCAGGGCAAGGTCCAGCTGGTTTCCGCGCGTCTCTATCAGGGGCAGACGACCAATTTCCGCACGCCGGGCGGCGGCTTTGCCGC
>CAIVZW010000065.1 GCA_903910495.1 uncultured beta proteobacterium | reverse complement strand
TCGGCCGCTGCGATCTCGTCGTCGAGATTCTTCTCGTCCTCGACGATCCCGGCAGCACCTTTCCCGGCGTTGCTCTGGCCCTGAATGATTCCGGTCAGGTTGGCGACGCGTCCGATCAGGGTCAACGTCGCGACGGCGTTCTTCTTGCTCCAATATCGATCACCTCGCGTCTGCTGATCCATGGCGCCAGGGTCGATTCCGTCCCCTGGCCATTTCGACGGCTCGGCTTCATTCAGAAAAACATCTGTCAGGCGTTCAGAAAGGTCCTGCAGTTTCTCGTATTGGTCTTGGCGCATCACTTTCCTCCTGCCGCCGCAAGGTTTGGAAAGCGATCCGGCACCGCTTTACCGGGTTCCCACCAGTATTCTTGATTGAATTCCCTTCGTGCCCGGCTTGCCATTGCCGACAGGTAGTTCGGCGAAAGCTCGTTCTGCAACTGCTGAAAGAACAGGTGATCTGCCGCGCCCTTCACATACCAGAGCGAAGCCCCTGGCGTCAGCCCCTTGACAGCCTTCACCACTTCCGCGCCGATCTTTGTATCCTTACCCTGCGCGGCTTGAATCAGGTTGCCTTGAGTCAGTCCGATCATTTCCTCGGCCAAGCCAGCCACCGGCCCGAGCATCGCCGACAGACCGCCGCCGCCGTGTTGTGTTGCTTCGGAGTAAATGAAATCCCCGTACAGGCCCAGACTTCCGCCCTTGAAAAACGCCTGCGCCCAGAACTTAGCCGCCTTTGCCGGATCGTCCCAGGGGTTCGCATTCTTGGGGTCACGACCAGCAAGAATCTCGCTGATCTCGACCGCCACGCCGCCGAGCAGGGTAGTCAACAGAACCAACGGAATCAGATATTTCGCCCGCCCGCCCGCGGTGCCGCCCTGCTCCCCGCCCCAGTTCATGCCGCGCGAGACGTGGCGCTCGATCATGGCCAGCGGGAATGACTTGAACAGCCATGCGCTGCGCCATAGTTCCCCGCCGAGCGTTCCGCGCGCTTGCGATCCATGCGTCAGCAGCTTCTCGCGTGCACCGGGTGTGATGACGGCCATGTCGACTTCTTCAAGCACGGAGCCAAGCAGGCGGGTTGTCGCCTGATCGCGCAGCCGGGCCGGCGTTGTCTTGTTCGCCGCCGCAAGTTTTGCCAGATCGGCATCAGGAATTGACCGCACCGCCTCAGGGGTAAGCATGGTTTCATTGCCGCGCCAGCTTTCCAGCTTGGCGAGATTCCACACGGCCCAGTCAGTCTTCGTTACGCCCTTCGACAGCAGTATTCGATTGTCCAGTGCATCGAGCTTGTCGAAGCTCTTGGTCTTCACCAGATGGCCCAAGCTGTCCATCATCGTCGCGCCGAAAGCCGCTTTTCTCGCCGCCGTCATGGCCGACAGTCCGGAGGCGCGAATCGTCGCTGTCGCCATCTTCGACGCAAAGGATGCTCCAAGCCCCTCCTGACCGAAACGCCCGAGGTTCGAGGCCATCACCTCGCCAGCCAGCCCCATGCGTGCCAGCAGCCTGCGGTCAGTCTTGTTGGCCGGATTCAGCGCAGAAAGTTCGTTGCGCAGGATCTGCATTTCGGGAAGATTGTTGACGTGCGCCATCAGCGCAATGGTCGCCTCATCGGTGATCGAGGTAATCACGGCAGAGCCAAGGCGTGACGCCACTAGCCATGAGCGCATGGCATCGAATCCGCGCGCCATTCCTTCATTGGCGACCGGCAACACCTGGCCAGCAACGTGATTGAACAGGCGCGTTGTTTTCATGGCTTTCTCGTTCAGCGTGTTCGGGCTGTCTGTCTTGGCTGCCAGTCCGTCGAGTAGAGCTTGATCGCGTACCAATTCAAAGCTTCGGTTCG
>CAIVZW010000064.1 GCA_903910495.1 uncultured beta proteobacterium | reverse complement strand
TGAACCGGCGAATTCGCCAACCCTATCAACGGGATACAAAGTTGGCAAGCATCGGATTGAGGGTATCTCCGATGAATTTATTCCGTCAATAGTCAAGCTTGACGAAATGGATGAAGTTATTCGTGTCGATGATGGCGATGCCATTTTGATGGCGCAAAAACTTGCGAAGATGGGCATTGGCGTCGGCATCTCGTCTGGAGCGAATTTCATTGGCGCCTTGATAGCTCAAGAGAAACTGGGAAGCAAAGCGGTTGTTGTCACCATCTTCTCCGACGACAACAAGAAATACTTGAGCACCGACTTGATGAAAAAAGAGCCGGTAAAAATTGGATTCTATTCACCAGAAATCGAGTTGCTCAGCATCCGGGCCATCAAACGAGCATGTGTTTGCTGCGTCCCTGATGAATGCAAAGATACGGAAAAACTCTGCTGCCGAAAACAACGACCCCTTCAATTACAGGAGATGCCATGAGAACCCTGATAGCCGACAAGGTATCCGTCAAGATGGTTGCCGACCTCAAGTCATTGGGATATGACGTGACGCTTAGTCCCGATTTGTCTGCCGAGGCCCTGCCCGATGTGATTGCTGGCGTAGAAATCCTGATTGTGCGCTCCAAAAAAGTGACGGCCGAAGCTATTGAAGCAGGCAGTTCCCTGTCCCTGATCATCCGCGCCGGTGCCGGCGTCAACACCATTGACGTCAAGAAAGCCAGTGAAAAAGGCATCTATGTCGCTAATTGTCCTGGCAAGAACACAGACGCCGTCGCTGAACTGGCCATCGGCCTGCTGATTGCCGCCGACCGACGGATTCCAGACGCCCTGATCGACCTGCGCGCAGGCAAATGGCGCAAAAAAGAATACGGCAAGGCGGGCGGTCTCAAAGGCCGAACCCTCGGCATCGTCGGTCTGGGCAATATCGGATGCGCCGTCGCCCAACGGGCCAAGGGTCTGGACATGACCGTCATCGGCTGGTCGCGCAGCCTGACCCCGGAAAAAGCCAAGGCCCTCGGCATCGGTTTCTGCGCCTCACTGACAGAACTCGCCGAGAACGCCGACGCCATCAGTCTGCATCTGGCCCTGTCGAAGGAAACACGCGGACTGATTAACAGTGATTTCTTCGCCCGCATGAAAAAAGGCGCTCTCCTTGTGAATACGGCACGCAGTGAAGTCGTGGACGGCGTGGCCCTCAAGGACGTCCTGCGCAGCGGCAAGATTCGTGCTGCACTAGATGTCTTTGAAAATGAACCCGCAGGAGGCGAAGCCGACTTCGCTGACAAGGAACTGGCCGGACTGCTTTCCGCTGCCACACCACACATTGGCGCCTCCACGGATCAGGCCGAAGAAGCCATCGCCGATGAGACCGTGCGTATAGCAAAGACCTTCATGGAGACCGGCAAACCGGTCAATGCGGTTAATCCCCGGAAGCTGCACACCGGCATCCCTCTGATCATCCGCCACTACAACCGTGTTGGCGTATTAGCCGGCGTTCTTGGCGAACTTCGCAACGAGGGTATCAACATCGAGGAAATGGAAAACACCATTTTCGAGGGCGAACTGGCCGCCTGCTGCGCGCTGGTGCTCGACAAGACGCCCTCGGAATCCCTGATGAAAAGCATTGCAGCAGGCGAGAACATCATCCAGGCCCTGCTGAAATGAAGGGATTTTTGCCTGGGCATGTCCAAAAAGATGGCGGCCTCAAATCTACGTATAAGGATTAATGGAATTGATCATTCAACGCACGCTCTGGCCCGAATTTCTTAAAGCAGTCAAACACGAAGTTGTCCCAGGACTCGGCTGCACTGAACCCGTTTCGCTGGCACTGGCTTCGGCCATTGCCTCCAGTCATCTTGGAGCCATCCCGGAGCGTATTGAAGGCAAGGTTTCAGCCAACCTGATGAAAAACGGCATGGGGGTCACCATACCGGGCACGGGCATGGTCGGACTCCCGATCGCTGCCGCTGTCGGCGCGCTCGGAGGCGATCCCGATGCCGGACTCGAAGTTCTGAATGGCCTGACACCCGAAATTGTCGAAGCCGGCAAAAAGATGCTGGCTGACAACAAGGTGGACATCAAAATTGCCGATGTGGCCCAGGTGCTCTATTCGGAAGCCCGCGTTTCGAAGGGAAAGGACTGGGTACGTGTCTGCATTGCCAACGCACATACC
>CAIVZW010000063.1 GCA_903910495.1 uncultured beta proteobacterium | reverse complement strand
TAATGATGTCCACCCGGTCTTTAGGGCCGTAATCCTTGAGTGGACGGCTCAGGGTGTTGTCGTGGCGGATGTTACTGGGCACGTCGATGCCGTGCAGCATCATGTTGGTCATAGCAAGCATGTGCGGCAGTGGCTTTTTCTCTACACCGTAGATACAGTCCTGAAGCATGTTCCGTTGCTCAGCAGTCTGTATTTGTGCATTTAGATGTTCGATAGTACAGGTGAGAAAACCGCCAGTGCCGCAGGCAGGATCAAGTACGCTTTCACCCAATTGCGGGTTAAGAATATCGACCATGAACTGGGTGACAGCACGTGGCGTGTAATACTCGCCCGCGTTGCCAGCGGATTGCAGATCGGCAAGAATTTTTTCGTAGATGTCGTTGAACAGGTGGCGGTCAGACGATGAATTAAAATCGACATCTTCCTCAATAGTGTTGATCACCTGGCGCAAAAGGTGGCCCGACTTCATATAGTTATAGGCATCTTCGAACACCTCACCTACTACCCTTCCGCGCGGTGGTACGCCTGCTTTGGTTGCAAGTTGCTTGAGCGAGGGGAATAGCTCGTTGTTGACGAAGTCGATCAACTCTTCGCCGGTGATGCCTTCCGCATCGGTTGCCCAGTTGCTCCAGCGGAAACGACTTTGCAGCGGTGATTTGTAGTTAGTCACTAACAAGTTCAGTCTTGACGGATTGAGAGAAGACTTCAATGCGTAACTGCCATGGCGGGAATGAGACTGAAGCGGGTCAGAGAGCAGGCGGCGGTGATGGCGGCACGCCCGATTCTGGTCAAATAATAGCGATAGGTATGCGCGACTTTTTTGATGATTCCGAGCACATGCAGGCGCTTGAGTTGCCGCGACATGGCGGAAGGAGAGATGTTCAAGTGGGCAAGTAGATCAGCGCGGCGCCAGCCATGGATAGTGAACTTGCCGAGTTGCAACGTTCGCAGAAGGGTTTGCTCGGTCGCATCGAAGAAGTTCAGGCCCTTGACGCTAGGGTCGGAGCCGATACGGGGCTGACTCAAGCGCTGCAAATCGCGCTCGCCCGCACTGGGGTCATCCAGACTGGACAGGAAGGTCAGGTAGCGTTGATTGCAAGCCAGCAGAATTTCGCGCAAATCAATCAGGCTGTAGATCGTCTTCTTCAGCGGAGCCAACTCGCGCGTGACGTGCCCATCTTTATGTTCCACCTTGCGGTGGTGCTTGAAAAAACTGACATCATTGACGGTGGTCTCCACGCGCAGCACGCGAGAGAACTTGTCATAGACCTTCACGCCGACGGCGCCCATGTAATGCTTGATGCAGCGCCCCTCGATACGCGTAGACAATCGCGAACCGATTTCCTGCGCCAATTGCGGCGTGACCTTCTTGCCCAGGAAGCCAGAAACACGCTCGGCGTTGGCTGCCAGAACCGCTTGACCCGAAATGACGTCATACAGCGGAACAAGAATCTGCTCACTGCGAAACATCAGGTCGGTGGAGTATTCGACTTGCCGCAGACTCCAGTGATAGACCTGCCCAAACACGTCGAGCACCGGGCAAAACCGTTGCGCATAATCATCCAGCCGTCGATGCAGCACATCGGGGCTGAAGGCATCGGCCAGTTGCTGTGCACGCGCCAAATCGGCAATGCGCAGGAAGGCGTTGTCCTGCTGAAAGTACTCGATCCTTTCACGCGTCAGCGTTCGTGCCAGGGCGCTATGCCCATTGCAGTAAAACTGCAGGCCGAACGGTGCCCAGGTAGAAACACGCAGGTAGCACAGCCCGAGTTCCTCGTCGATCACATAAAAGTAGTAATGCAGGCACTTCCCCTGCGTCGGCTTCAGGTACGTCTTGCCACTGTGCTTGTCGTGCCAGGGTTGGTAGCTCGGACAGGCTTCCATGGCCGAAATGACATGTACCAGACCAGGGGCGTTGCCCCGCACTGCCAGCACTCGCGCGACCAATTCTTCTTTGCGAATATGGCTCTTGCTCACATGCTCAATCTCAATCCCCGCTTCGGCGCATACTTCATGCGCCCGATCACGAATCTTGTCACGCAACGGTTCGGCAAACTTCGGGTAGTCAAAAATCCGAATGTTATGCTGGTAGAGAAAGCTCGTCATGCCCTGCGCGTAACACGCACCCGGCAGCGTGCCCACAATGATCATCCGATCAAAACAGGACAGCACTCCATGCAGGTTCGCCGCGTACCTCTCCACCAATCCACTGGCCGACATGACTACCTCCCGCTCCACTCGTCAGCCTCCTATCGTAACCCCTGTTTGGTTCCGGCTCGTCCGGCTTAGGATGAATACACAGTACCGTTCGCTAAACTGATTTGGATTAAACGATTTATTCAGCATTTTGGCAAGCGACACCCCAGAGGCATGGGGGCAGACGAAGTTCAGGCCTTCTGGCGGTGTCCGTGGGCGTGGCTGTCTCCACGCAGAATCAAGCGAAAAGCGCCCTGATGTTTCCTTACAAAGAAGTTCTGGCGGTTGAACTGCCTTGGCTGGACAAGGTGGAGCGGCCCAAACGTCAAGGCGGCTGTTCCGCTGGATCGGTCTGCGCATCATGGGAGGCCCGCATCACCGGGTCAAGGATGTGGATTTGTCGCTGTCACCGTTGGCGGTGGCGCTGCTCATCTGCGCTCCGAATCCCCCCAATTGTCCCTGAGAATCCGGCGTCCGACCGAGTTGATCCGTCCTTCCAGACAGCTGGCGCACTGGCCGGCGCTGTCGTCAAGGCAGGGTTTTCCGTCGTAGAGCGTGTATTGGCGGCGCACACGCAGTGGCGTGGCCTGCGGCATGATGACATTGGCGCCGAAGCGCAGGCCCTGTTCGCGGCCATCTTCGGCCAGCGTTTGCAGCGCGGTGGTGGCGGCGATGTTGATGCCGGGCAGCAGCAGGCGGGTGGCGGCGATCATGCGCAGCGCCAGTTGCAGGCGCGTGGCCACGTCGGGAATCGCCGCGCCACCCGGAAGAACGGCCTGTTCATGCGGAATGTACGGCCCCATGCCGATCATGTCGGCGCCGATGTCGCGGAAGAAGAAGAGGTCGTTGACCAGATCGTCGATGGTCTGCCCCGGCAGGCCGATCATGACCCCGGTGCCGACGCGGTAGCCAAGGGTTTTCAGGATCTTCAGGCAGTCGATGCGCGATGTGTAGGTCTGCGGTGCCGGATGCAGCCGGGCGAACAGGCCCGGCGAGGAGGTTTCCATGCGCAGCAGGTAGCGGTGCGCGCCGGCGGCGAACCACTCGGCGTAGGTGTCGACCGACTGTTCGCCGATACACAGCGTTATGCCGACGCCGTCCGGCAGTTCGGGCGAGCGGGTCTGTTCCTTGATGGCGCGGACGGCCGCGCTGATGAAGCGCGTGAACTTGGCGTCGCGCCGCTCGCCGGATTGCAGGACGACCGAGCCGTAACCCTGCTCGCCGCACCATCGGGCGGTATCGACGATCTCGGCGAGTTTCAGCGTATAGCGACCCAGCGCCCGGTTGCTGCGCCGGATGCCGCAGTAATAGCAGTCCGAGATGCAGCGGTTGGAGAATTCGATCAGGCCGCGCAGGCGCACGGTGTCGCCGCAGTTCTTGAGCAGGGCCTTTTCGGCGGCCTGGCGGATGACCTCGATTTCGTCAGGTTGTTGTGTGGACAGGATGCGGCGCAGGGTTTCCCCGTCAGGGAGGCCGTGTGCCAGTGTTGCTGCCAGTTCCTGCGCTTGTGTACTCAGCGGCGCCATAGTCGGAACGGGTGAAGGTCGCCGTTCGAAGCGTACGGGCGAGACCTTAATGTTCATTTCAGATTCCGGTGACGCCACGCCGGTAGGCGTCGAGCGCGGCGGGGAAGCATTCGAGCGCACGTTCCATCACGCCCTGCGAAACCGAGATGGCCATGCCGTAGTTGGTCATTGGCACGCCCTGGCGCGCGGCGCGGT
>CAIVZW010000062.1 GCA_903910495.1 uncultured beta proteobacterium | reverse complement strand
CGGATAAATACATGTTGCTTTACACGAATAAATCCGCTATTCTTGTCTTGTCATGCATGATATTGTTGTTGTAAAGAAAAGCCACGTTCAATGAACGCGGTTCATTTACGTTGATGCATCCTGATTTTTAACTTTTTTGAGGTAACACGTCATGGCAGAAGCCGAAATCCAAAGCGGTGAAAAGGAATATTTCATCAACATTCCGCAGCAGAACGAGACTTTTTTTCTCAAGGGCTGTGCAAACTACGACTGGGGTTTCAAGAATCGCCTGGCGCGGATTTTCAATCCCCGCTCTGGCAAGACCGTCATGCTGGCCTTTGATCATGGTTATTTTCAGGGCCCGACCACCGGACTCGAACGCATCGATGTGACGATTGTCCCGCTGACGCCGTTTGCCGACGCGCTGATGCTGACGCGCGGCATCCTGCGCTCGCTGATCCCTGCCGCGACGGGTAAACCGATCGTCATGCGCGCCAGTGGCGGTCCGAGCATCCTCAAGGAGCTCTCCAACGAACACATTGCCTGCGACATGGACGACGCCGTGCGCATGAACTGCTCGGCCGTTGCGGTTCAGGTCTTTATCGGCGGCGAGTACGAGACCCAGTCGGTCAACAACATGACCCGGCTGGTCGATTCCGGCATGAAGGTCGGCATGCCTGTTCTCGGGGTGACCGCAGTCGGCAAGGAACTGGTGCGCGATGCCAAGTACATGGGCCTGGCCACCCGGATGTGCGCCGAACTCGGTGCTGCCATTGTCAAGACCTACTTCTGTCCCGATTTCGAGAGGGTTGCGGCCGGCTGCCCGGTGCCGCTGGTCATTGCCGGCGGCAAGAAACTGCCCGAACTCGATGCGCTCAAGATGGCCTACGATGCGATCCAGCAGGGGGCGTCGGGTGTCGACATGGGACGCAACATCTTCCAGTCCGAGGCACCGATTGCCATGCTGCACGCGGTCCAGAAGGTCGTTCATGAGGGCATGAACTTCAAGCAGGCGCACGAATATTACCTTGACCAGAAGAACAAGAAAAATGCCTGAGGACATCGTTTCTCTGGTCAAGCGAATGGCCCCCGCGCTGAGCGTGGGGGTCTTGAGCGCCAACCTGATGCGTATTGAGGATGACATCGCCCGCCTCGCGTCGTGCGGAGTGGGGCTGCTGCACTTTGACGTGATGGATGGGCATGCGGCACCGGCTCTGACTGTCGGGCCGCCGTTCGTCAAGGCGGTCAGGACGGCGTTGCTCAAGGATGTGCATCTGATCATCGAAGAGCCCCATGCGTCGATACCCGACTACGTCGCGGCAGGGGCCGACATCATCACCATCCACGTCGAAGGCTGCCGCCATCCGCGCGCTGCACTCGAGCTGATCGGGAAATCCGTCAATGCCAATGATGCGCAGCGCGGCATCATGCGCGGCATCGCCATCAATCCGGGAACCCCGGTTTCGGCGCTGCAGCCGCTGCTCGATGTCGTCGATCTGGCGGTTCTGGTGGCGGTCAATCCCGGTTTCTCCGGTCAGAAGTTCGCCGCCAATACGGCGCAGCGTTTTGCCGAACTCACGAAGATGATCGCCGACTCGGGGCGGGAGATCCTTGTCGGCATAGACGGCGGCGTGATTCACGACAATATCGAAGAGATCGCCCGGCTCGGACCGGCGCTCGTGGTCAGCGGGAGCGCCTTGTTCTCGGGCGGAGATCCGAGTGCCGCCGTGACGAAATTTAATCGGATACTCATAGAACAGCGCCCGCTGTAGGCCTCTTCGGATGCCGGATTTCCGATTCTTGAAAAGTCTTTCTGGACAATTATGAAAAACACATGGAATGTCGGGCACTTGAATGACTGCATTGCCGAGTACGCTACACCGTGGGGTGATGATCTGGCCGCCTGCGTCTATATGACACGGCTGGTCGGAGGGAATCCTCTGCTGGCCATGCATGGCGGTGGAAATACCTCGGTCAAGACCCGGCTGAAGGATTTCGTCGGGCAGGAGCATGAATGTCTCCATGT
Source organism: uncultured beta proteobacterium (assembly GCA_903910495.1). Next base: position 875 of record CAIVZW010000062.1, on the reverse strand, counting down.
CAAGGCCTCGGGAAGCGACATGGCGATTATTCGGCCGGAGGATTTTGTTGCCCTCGACCGTGCCTACATGGCACGATTTGGCGCTCTTGACACGTTCAGCGATCAGCAGATGGCCGATGAATTTGCCACGCATCAGCTGCTTCCCAATCCCGGGCGGCCTTCGGTAGAAGCCTTGCTGCATGCGCTGATTCCCGCGAAATACGTGCTGCATACGCACGCCGAAGCTGTCCTGGCGTTGACCAACCGCAGCGATACCCGGCGGGTGATTCTGGCAGCGCTGGGCAATGACGTCAGCGTGCTCGACTATGCCCGTGCCGGAGCGGATCTGAGCAAGGCGATTGCGAAAACGGTGTCCGGGTCCGCAATGGGCAACGCGCTGGTTCTCATGCACCACGGACTGGTGACCTGGGGGGCGACGGCACAGGAAGCATACGAGGCGACCGTACGGGTTGTCTCGGCGGCTGAAAAGTATCTCGATGAACATCAAAAGAAACTGTTTGCCGAAAACACCGCCAGCACGGTTGAAATCGCCCGTTCGCGCTTTGCAAAAATAGCACCGGTACTGCGCGGGGCGCTGACCCCGGCCAGCGGTGACCCGGATCAGCCGCATCGGCGCATGATTCTCAAGCTGGTCACTTCGCAGGACATTCTTGATCTATTGGCATGGAACGGCAGCAAGGCGCTGTTGAACACACCGCCGCTGACGCCCGATTACCTGATCCGCACCAAGGCGCTGTCGCTGTGGATCGAGCAGCCCGCATTTGAAGATTCCGAGCGCTTTGCCACCCAGGTGAGCGACGCCGTTGATGCGTATGCCAAGGCGTATTCCGGCTATACCGAACGCCACCGCCATCTCGCCGCAGGTGATTTCGGGT
>CAIVZW010000061.1 GCA_903910495.1 uncultured beta proteobacterium | reverse complement strand
TTCCAACGCGTAGATGTTGAGCTGTTTGGCGCTGTAACCGCAGGTATCGCCTCCGGCCACGCAGACGCGTTTCAGATCGGTTTGTTCCACCAGTTCGCGCAAGATCAAGCCTTGCTGCGAACCCAAACGGTCACCGATTTGATTAAAGCCCAGACCCAATTTATCCATAATCTGCCTGGCTTCGCCAAGCGCAGGATCATCTGGCCCGAGGGCAGAGTACATGACCACGTTATGGCCCTGCGCAAGCGCGGCAATTCCTTTCTGGACGGTTTCAGCCCGGGTGATGTCTGCGCTTGCCGGGTCGAGTAACCCCGGTACATTCAACCGAATTCCAGTAAAACCGTGTTCAAGTGCGTAGGTGATTTGTTCTGCCGTACAGGGAGCACAGCTCCCGGAGATGACCAGGAGCTGGTCAACTTTACCGGCGGTAGTAGGCAGGTTGGGCTTGTTCAATATACCGGTAGATTGCAGGTACATCCCGAGTGAATACTCAATCCCTGACGAGCCAACCAGGAATAGCGGATTTTCGCTACGCAGACCCCAGACCATCCGCCCGATTTGCATCATGTGGATTGTGTCAAGTGTGTCAAAAATGACAATCTCGTCCCCCTGCTTTACCATGTTTTGCAAGCGGCTATCAATTTCATTTTCCGAATGTGACAAATGCCAGGTGTCAATCAATCCAATTTTCCGCTTCGTCTGCTGCCCCAGATGTAAACGCAGATCGCCTTCGGTCATGGGCGTAATGGGGTGATTGCTCATGGTCGGGTGGCGATCCAGGCGATAAGTAATGTCGCCCGCGCGCGCAAACAAATTGCCAAAAGCCACATACCGCCGCAGGAAAGGCGCGCCGACCATCATCGGCACCACCGACGGATTAAAAACTTGATATCCGATCTCAATCGCATGACCAATGCTGCCGACAGAGGGCGACGAATCAAAAGTGGAGCAGATTTTGTAATGCACAAATGGTGCACCCAGGGCCTTGAGCGCTGCGAATTTTGGCAAGAGCTCCCCATCCATTTGCGCCGGGCTCATCGTACGGCTCACCCCGGCCACGCCGACAGCCTTGATGTCCCTGGGTAGGGCGGCAAGCTGCTCGGGCGTCGGCGGTTCCAGGAACAGAACCGCCCGTAAGCCGTTGATTTCCAGCCCTTCCATGACATCGGTTGAGCCCGTGAAATCATCGCCATACCAGGCAACGAGCAATCCCTCCGGCAGTGTTTCGGTCATGTGCGGCTCTCTAGGGCGCGCATGAGTGTCGGATGATGTTCGGCGTAAGTCGTCGCCGGGATTCCAGCCAGCGCACCCTCCCAGGCTGCTTGAAGGCTGGCGACGCCCGCCGCTGGCCCGTCCGGGTGGGCAAAAATGCCGCCGCCGGTCAAGGTAGGTGCCGCCACCGTTCCCAGCAGCGACAGCACCTCGATCCTCGCTGCGGTGCTCGCCTTCAGCTCCGGCGTCTCGCCGGGTACCGCGACAAAGGTGCCAGACGATTGCTCCCCGGCCATAACCTCGGCAGCACTGCGCGGATCACACGGACACTCGATGAGATAATCGGCTTCAAAACGCTCAGAGGTCATGGAGCTTGCGCGCCTTTCAATCCCTGCCGATCACTTTGCCGCCGGGATGAACCCGGTCGCAATCACCGGAAAGAAGATGATCAGCACAGTCAGAAGGGTCAGCCCGATAATGAAGGGAATTGCCTCCCGGCTGGCGGCAACCAGCGATGTCTTGGCGATTCCACAGGTGACGAACAGACTCGCCCCGACAGGTGGCGTGATCAGCCCGATGGCAAGACCCATAACAGTCACGATGCCGAATTGGATGGGATCGATACCGAGTTTCTGGATCATGGGCCACAACACCGGCACAAGAATGATGATGTTGGCTCCAAGGTCAAGCAACATGCCGGCCACAAGGTAAAGCGCGAGGATCAAAAGCAGCACGATGTAGGGATTGGTAGTCAGTTCCAGCATCATCACCGCTAGCGTCTGAGGAATCTGCTCGCGCGTCACGATCAGCCCATAGAGCGTGGCCGCCGCAATCATCAGCATGACGATGCCAGTCGTTACACCCGTCTCACGGAAAATGCCCGGCAGATCCTTCCAGCCGATGCTCTTGTAGACAACCATGCCGACGAACAGAGAATAGAGCACGGCGATGACCGAGGCTTCCGTCGGCGTGGCGATGCCGAAGCGGATCGAGCCGATGATGACGACCGGCATGAACAGGCCCCACAGAGCGACACGCGTGGCCTTGGCGATGTGGCCAATAGTCGGGCGCGGCCCCTTGGCATGTCCATTGCGGACGGCATAGAACCATGAAGCCAGCATCAGCACGGCCGCCATCAGCAATCCCGGAACAACACAGGCAATGAACAGGTTGCCGACCGAAACGCCGGTAACAACGCAGTACAGAATCATCGGGATGGATGGCGGGATCATCACGGCAATGGTCGACGCCGCTGCGGTAACCGCGGCGGAAAATGCTGGCGTGTAGCCCTTGGCAATCATCGGCGGAATTAGCGCGCTGCCCGTGGACGACGCTTCCGCAACGGCTGAACCGGTCATTCCACCCATCAGCGTTCCGGCACCGATGTTGGCGTGGGCCAACCCTCCGCGGATCCAGCCCAACACGCTGTCAGCGAAGTCCACGATGTCTCGGGCAATGCCGCTGCGACCCATCAGGTGGCCCGAGAGGAGAAAGAACGGCACGGCGAGCAGGACGAAGCTGTCCATGGAGGCGGTCATTTTCTGCACGACCAATGTAGAGGGGATGCCACCCCAGAGCAGAGCGAGCAGCGAGGACACAGCCAGCGCGAAGGAAACCGGCACGTTGATCAGAAGCAGCGCCGCGAAGGTTATGAAAAGGACAGTTGCCACGGCTCAAGCCTCGCTGTGATTAGTGGTCGCGATCGGCGTGGGTGAAAACCAGCCGACCAGAATATCGAGGGCGATGAGGACAATCATCGCGAGATAGCCCGCGTAAACAACGCTCATTGGCAGTTGGAGCGCTGCTGAGGGCTGAAGATGCGTCAGCGACACAATCGTGAGGCTGGCAGGGATTGTATAGAGACAAAATGCAAGAACGATCGCTTCAACGATCCAGTTCGAAATCCGGCGAAGCCGTTCACCGCCAAGCATCGTCACCGCGCCGAGCGCGATATGTGCGCGGTATTTCCAAGCGAGCCAGGACGAGAGAAAACCGACCCAGATGAAGAGATATTTGGCAAGTTCTTCGGACCAGACGAGCGGGCTGTCGAAAATGTAGCGCCAGATGACCTGTACTGTGCAGGCAATGACCATCGCCACAAACAGCGCGATAAGCACCGCCAGCGCGAGCGTTTCCACGCCCGTCCATAAACGTCTCAGCATGCATTCCTCCTGCCATCAACACCCGTGACGCAGGGGCGGATAGACACCCGCCCCTGACAAGCCAGAAATCAGTTCCCTGCAGCGCGGATCGCCTTGAGTTGTTCCTGATCGACGGCTTTTGCGGTGCTGGCAACTTCGGCGGTCGCAGTCTGGAACGGCACCACGTCAATGGTGTTGACGATCATGCCCTTTTGCTTGAGAGCCTCAAGCTGTTCCTTTTCCAGCCTTTGCGAGGTCTGTCGCTGAAAGCCGGTCGCTTCGACGATCGCGTCGCGTACCCACGTCTTCTGGTCTGCCGTCAGCTTACCCCAGGTCGCCCCGCTCACCAGCACGACGTGCGGGCCGTAGACATGCCCGGTCAGCGTCAGATACTTCTGCACTTCCCAAAGCGAGTTGGTGTAGATCACTGTCACCGGGTTTTCCTGCGCGTCGATCACGCCCTGACTAAGAGAGGTGAACACTTCGCCCCACGCCATCGGAACTGGCGAGGCCCCCAGTTTCTGGAAGGCAGCGATGTGCACCGGATTCTGCATCGTGCGCAGTTTGATGCCCTTCAAATCGTTCGGAGACTTGATTTCCTTCTTCGTCGTGAGATGGCGCCAGCCGTTCTCCCACCAGGCGACGCCAATGATATTGCGAGCTTCCATGTCCTTCAGCAGGCTCTTGCCGACGTCGCCATCAAGTACCTTGTAGGCATGCGCCGAATTCTTGAACAGGAACGGCAGATCCAGTACACCCGCCTTCGGCGCAAAGGCGAGCAGCGGGCCGGTGGAAACAACCGCCATGTCGACCGTGCCGAGTTGCAGGCCCTCGATCATTTCCCGCTCCTCGCCGAGCTGACGATCGGGATAAACCTCGACCTTCATCTTGCCGCCGCTCTTGGCTGCGACGATCTCGGCAAACTTGAGCAATCCGAAATGCGAGGGATGGCCCGCTTGTGCGCCGTGACCGGCTTTGATGACCGTCTGCGCAGAAGCCGCTCCGGCGACCAGGGTAAGAGCGCAAGCGGCGCTCAGCAGTTTATTCAGAAGCCTCATTGTGTTTTACTCCTTTTGGTTGGTTTTTCCGCCTACAACTGGTATAGTGAGTATATCACTACTCCATTTGCCGTCAAGCTGTATTTGAGTCGGCATTTTCGAAAACTTTCAACTGGGACGATGAGCATATGTTGTTTCAATCACAGAGCGCATCCCCTACATGATGGCGAAACGCGGCACGTGCCGCGTCACCATTGTGGCAACAGATGAATTGGATCTTTCATGACCGCAGTAAAAATACAACGTCGCAAACTGGCGGATGAGGTGCACGACCGGTTACTCGAACGCCTGCGTAAGGGCGAATGGCGACCGGACGATCTACTTCCGTCGGAACGAGAACTCATGGATCAGTTTGGTGTCGGGCGCCCGGCCATCCGTGAAGCCATGCAGACGCTTGCTCATGCTGGCATAATCGAAATCGCGCATGGTGGACGGGCACGCGTGTGCGTTCCCACGGCACAATCGCTGATCGACCAGATCGCCAGTGGCACACAACACCTTTTGCGTAGTGAATCTGGGACCATCGAGCATTTAAAGGAGGCCCGCGTCTTTCTGGAAACCGGCCTTGCGCGGATCGCAGCCGAACGGGCAAGCACGCAACAAATCGCCATTCTCTGGCAGCGAATCGAGGAACAACGGGTCACGCTCGGCGATTTTGATCTGTTCCTCGATCGCGACAAGGCCTTCCACCGTGAAATCGCGATGATCAGCGGGAACCCGATTTTCCCGGCCATCGTCGAGGGGATTTTTTACTGGGCCAGGGAATTCTACACAGCGATGGTGCGCGTACCCGGAGCCGAGCGCCTGACACTCGCTGAACATGAGCGCATTATCGAGGCTATTGCCGCGCATGACTGCAACGAGGCAGAGCAGGCGATGCGCGACCACCTCACGAGGGCTAATGTTCTTTATAGCGTTCTGGAACGCGACAGTGCCGGTCAATTATCGGAAAAAATGGCGATGTAACCTTCAGGGGCAGCAAACAATGCCAGAATTTTCCGGAAGAAAGAGGCACAGCCGAATCTACGTCCATGAAGGACAGCAAATTTTTCGAGCAACAGTATAAATTTCAATCGATTGTCAGATCGGACAAAACTTTGGAAAAGATCACCTTAGTTTGTGCCGGCGGCAAAATGGGAATGCGCCTCACACACAACTTGCGCAAATCGTCGTACGTCACGAGATATCTTGAAGTAAGCGCAGCAGGAAATGCTCGCTTGCCCGAGGCTGAGGCTGACGGTATCTCGCCCACAAGACACAATCAACGATGCAGACAAGTTAATTTTCGCCGTACCAGTGCTCTGGTAGGTCAATTTTACATGCAAATCAAAATTTAACCATTGGCCGACAGGCACTTCACTTGCTACAGTCGGGCGT
>CAIVZW010000060.1 GCA_903910495.1 uncultured beta proteobacterium | reverse complement strand
TACGGCCTGCTGCGTCACCCGGGCAAAAAGAATCTCGCGCAGTTCAGTGAATAGGGAGGTTGAAAATCGGAGTGCTCCGTACAGGCTCAGAAGAAGTATCGGCAAGGCAAGAAGCAACTAGTCGTTGGTGAGTATGTCGATCATTTCCTTGAACACCAGCGGAACGGCGACATTGGCCAGTTTTGCGGCGATCAGACAGGAAATGGCCAGTAATACCCGCCATTTGAACTGCCAAAGATAGGGAGCGAGACTGTTCAAGGTGTCCCAGGCATGCGAGTCGCGTGAGGACTGGCCTGGGGTGTCGCGGGGAAATGCAGAACTGCGGGAGGAGTGGCGCATGTCGGATTACGTATCAATCGATCGGGAATGTCGAGTATGCCGCATAACAGGCTCGGTGCATTAAACCCAGATTGTCCATTGGGCGAAATTTGGGGCAAAAAACCGTTCGTGGTGAGCTTGCCCCCCGGGGGACAGGCTCAGGGCGAACGGGTTTGGGGCTCATGGACGATCTGGGTTAATTTATTGTTATCAAAGACATTACAGGAGTTTTATGGTACAGCAATGTACTGATGACTAAAGTACAGGTGTTCCAGGGCTAGCATACCCGCACGTGATTTCCCCCTCGACGCGGGCGATTGCCCAGCGGATAGTTGTCAGACACGTCAGATGGCCGCTAAGGAAGTATGATTGACCTCAAAGCGGAGCCGGGCCTTTGTCGGTATGGCCCGAAATATCGAAGGGGAGGGCATGGCATTTCAACCCGTATATATCGTCGATGGAGCGCGAACGCCATTCCTGAAAGCGCGCAACGCTCCGGGTCCGTTTTCGGCCAGCGATCTGGCCGTACAGGCCGGGCGTGCGTTGCTGATCCGTCAGCCTTTTCTGCCGACCGATCTCGATGAAGTCATCCTCGGCTGCGCCAGTCCCGCGCCGGACGAGGTCAACATCGGGCGCGTGGTCGCCCTGCGCATGGGCTGTGGGCACAAGGTTCCGGCGTGGACGGTGATGCGCAACTGCGCCAGCGGCATGCAGGCAATTGATTCGGCCATGGCCAGCATTCAGTCCGGCCGCTCGGAACTGGTTTTGGCCGGTGGCGCCGATGCGCTCTCGCAGGCACCGCTGCTTTACAACAAGGCCATGGTCTTGTGGTTCGCCGGGATGATGCAGGCCAGAACGCTTGCACAGAAAATCGGGATCTTTGCCAGCTTAAGTCCGTCGGCGTTGTTCTCGCCGGTGATCGGCATCATGAAGGGATTGACCGATCCGATGGTCGGTCTGCTGATGGGGCAGACGGCCGAGAATCTGGCATGGAAGTTCGGTATCACGCGCGAACAGATGGACGAATTCTCGCTGAACAGCCACCAGTGCGTCGTCAAGGGGCGTGCGGCCGGGCACTATAGCGAGATCGTTCCGCTGGTTGATAGCCAAGGCAAGGTCTTCAGCGAGGATGACGGCGTGCGTCCCGATTCGAACCTTGAAGGGCTGGCCAAGCTCAAGCCTTTCTTCGACAGGAAATATGGCCGGGTGACTCCGGGCAACAGTTCCCAGATTACTGACGGTGCCGTGTGGCTGGTGCTCGCTTCCGAAGCCGCCGTCAACAAATGGTCGCTGCAGCCGCTTGGCAGGATCAGCGACAGCCAGTGGGCCGGTCTTGATCCGGCGTACATGGGGCTCGGCCCGGTGCATGCCGCAATGCCTATCCTGCAGCGCCACGGCTGGGGCATCAATGATATCGATGCCTGGGAAATCAATGAAGCCTTCGCCGCGCAGGTGCTTGGCTGCCTCGCCGCCTGGGCGTCGGACGACTACTGTCGCGAGCAGCTTGGTCTGTCCGGGGCATTAGGAGTTTTGCCGCACGACCGGCTCAATGTCGATGGCGGCGCCATTGCGCTCGGTCATCCGGTTGGAGCCTCCGGTGCGCGTATTGTGCTTCACCTGCTGCACGTGCTGCGC
>CAIVZW010000059.1 GCA_903910495.1 uncultured beta proteobacterium | reverse complement strand
TGTGAGGCGGTCGAGGTAGAGGTAGACTACCGGCGTCAGGTAGAGCGTCAGAAACTGCGAGAGCAGCAGGCCGCCGACGACGGCCAGGCCCAGCGGACGGCGAACTTCAGCGCCGGCGCCCAGGCCGAGCGCTATCGGCAGGGTGCCGACCAGCGCCGCCATGCTGGTCATCATGATCGGACGGAAGCGGATCAGGCAGGCCTGAAAGATGGCCTCGCGTGCCGGAAGTTTCTCGTTGCGCTGTTTGTCGAGCGCAAAGTCGATCATCATGATGGCGTTTTTCTTGACGATGCCGATCAGCATGATGACGCCGACGAAAGCATACAGGCTGAGATCAACGCGGAAAATGAACAGCGTGATCAACGCGCCCAGAGTCGCCGAGGGTAGGCCGGAAAGAATAGTCAACGGGTGGATGAAACTTTCGTAAAGGATGCCGAGCACAATGTAGACCACCAGTATGGCGACCAGGAGCAGAATGCCGAGGCCTTGCAGCGAAGCCTGGAAGGCCTGCGCCGTGCCCTGCAGGCTGGTGTTGAGCGTGGCTGGCATGCGCATTTCACGTTCAAGCGACTTGATGCGGTCAACAGCATCGCCGAGTGAGACACCGGGTAGCAGGTTGAATGAGAGCGTGACCGAGGGGAGCTGTCCTTGATGGTTGACGGTCAGCGCTTGCGTGGTACGGCTGATGGTGGTCACCGTGTCAAGCGGGATCAGTTTGCCGCCCGAGGCACGTACGTATATGCGGGAGAGCTTCGAGGGGTCGAGTTGAAATTCCGGGTCGACTTCAATGATCACCTGGTACTGGTTTGCAGTGCTATAGATGGTTGAAATCTGCCGCGAACTGAAGGCGCTTTGCAACGCATCCTCTACTTGGCCAAAACTCAGCCCCAGCGTGGCGATCTTGTCACGGTCAATATTGAGAGCAACTACCGGGCTCAGGTTGTTAAGGTTGCTGGTAACGTCGATAAAACCGGGCAGCTGACGAATCTTGCCGAGCAAAGTCTCAGTCCATTGATAAAGTTCGGGCAAGTCGGTGCTTTGCAGCGTGTATTGGTATTGGCCCGCGGTGACCTGACCACCGATGCGGATGACCGGCGGATTCTGCATGTATACCTTGATCCCCGGCACGGCGGCGAGTTTGGGGCGAAGTTGCTGGATGATTTCGTCAGCCGAGAGTTCGCGTTCGTCGCGCGGCTTGAGCATCATGAAAAGCGAGCCAGTGTTTGGTGTCGGGCGTGAGCCGGCCGCGCCGACACTGGACATGAAGGAACGGATGTTCGGGTCATTGGCGATGATGGCGGCCAGAGCGCGCTGGTGTTCGACCATCGAAGCGAACGAGGCGTCCTGCGGTCCCTCGGTAACTGCAGTGATCTGGCCGCTGTCGCCGCTGGGAATGAAGTCCTTGGGCACCATCGTGAAAAATACACCGGTACATAGGATGGTGGCCACGAAACCGGTGATTACCAATCGGGAATGAGCCAGAGCCCATTTCAGGGTTTTCTCGTAGCTTGCCAGAAGATTGGCGAAAAAGTGCTCGAAAGCTCGAAAAATCCGGCCATGATCTTCTGGTTCAGTGTGCCGAAGGTAGCGGCTGCACAACATCGGCGTGAGAGTGAGAGATACGATACCAGACACAAGAATGGCGGCACAGATGGTAACTGCGAATTCATGTAGCAGTCGTCCGACAATGCCACCCATGAAGAGGACCGGGATGAATACAGCGGTTAGTGAAATCGTCATCGAGATGATGGTAAAACCAATTTCCCGCGAGCCCTTGATAGCCGCATGAAGGGGCGTTTCACCCAGTTCGATATGGCGAACGATGTTCTCGAGCATGACAATGGCGTCATCGACGACGAAGCCGACCGATAGGGTCAGGGCGAGCAAAGAAAGGTTATCGAGGCTGTAACCAAGTATGTGCATTACGGCGAAAGTGCCGATCACCGAGATGGGCAGTGCCAGTGCGGGGATGGCCGTGGCTGAAAGGTTGCGCAGAAAGAGAAGAATGACGAGGATGACCAGAAAGCCGGCGAGAACCAAGGTGAATTGCACGTCCTCAATCGCGTCGCGGATCGTAATGCTGCGATCGTAAAGGGCGGTCATGTTGATCGCCGCCGGAAGTTTGGCCTGGAAGCTCGGCAGGATGCGCTTGATTGAATCAACCGTCTCGATAGTGTTGGCGCCGGGTTGTCGATGGATAGACAGCACGATGGCGCGCTTATCCACATTCCATGCGGCAACACGTTTGTTCTCAACGCTGTCGATTGGCGTGGCTACTTCCTCAAGACGAACAGGTGCTCCGTTACGCCAGGCAACGATGAGCGGGCGGTAAGCAGCAGCCGTTGTGAGCTGTCCATTGTCCTTGATTGCAAACGATTGGCTATCACCGTCAATCATGCCGATGGGTTGGTTTACGTTCGCTTGCGCTACCGCCTGCTGGAGTTCGTCGATGCCCATGCTACGTGCGGCAAGCTGATCCGGGTTCGCGCGTATGCGAACAGCGTATTTTTGCGAGCCGAATACCCCCACCTGAGCAACGCCGTTGATGGTCGAAAGTCGCTGGGCGAGCTGCGTTTCGGCGTATTCGTTGACTGTCGAAAGCGGCAGCGTCGGCGAGGATAGTGCGATCAAGAAGATCGATGCGTCGGCCGGGTTAACCTTGCGAAATGAAGGCGGTGTCGGCATGCTCGGTGGTAATTTTCGTTGTGCGGCAGCAATCGCCGATTGAACGTCCTGTGCAGCGGCGTCGATGTCTCGTTCAAGCGAGAATTGAAGCGTAATCGAGGTGGTTCCCTGCGCACTGGTCGAGCTCATGGAATCGAGACCGGCAATGGTCGAAAATTGTCCTTCGAGGGGTGTGGCAACGGCTGCCGCCATTGTTTCCGGCGATGCGCCGGGCAGAGAAGCGCTGACCGAGATGGTCGGAAAGTCGACGCTGGGCAGTTCGGAAACCGGCAGCGAGAAATAGGCGATGGAGCCAAAAATGACGAATGCCGCCATCAGCAGCGTGGTCATCACCGGGCGGCGGATACAGAGTTCGGGCAGGTTCATGGAATCGCCCTACCTGGCCGCTTGAACTGCTGGTATTGCCGCAGGGTTTGGAGTATTTGCAGTGCCGGCATTCTCGGACATGCCGGATGATCCATTCTGTCTGATCCTGACCTTGACCCCCGGCGCGAGGCGTAACTGTCCGTCGGTGACGACGGTTTCGCCAGCTTTCAAGCCTGCGCGGATAGCCGTTACCCCCTCGTCAGAGGCGGCGGTTTCGATCTTGCGTATTTCGACGCTGTCGTCATCCTTGACAACGTAGGTGAAATTTCCATCTGCACCCTGCTGAACAGCCACGTTGGGCACCGTGACTGCATTGACCAGCGTATCAAGCAAAAGGATCACATTGAGAAACTGGCCCGGAGTCAGCTTTTCATCATCGTTGGCTACTGTGGCCTTCATCAGAATGGTGCCGGTTGTGGTATCGACAGCATTGTCGATGAAGCGGACCTCACCATCGATGTGCTGAGACGTATCACCGGGCAGACTGATGACAACCTTCATGCCACCGGATTTCATTGCCGAACGCAAGCGGGGCAAATGTTTTTCCGGAACCGAAAAACTGACCAGCAAAGGGCGGACACGGTTGACCACGGCCAGCGTCGTGTCATTGATCTTGACGGCCGATCCGGGAAATACCAGTCGGGCGCCAACAACGCCAGTGATCGGTGCGCGAATGGTGGCGTAGCTGTGTTGAAGGCGCAAGACTTCTGCTGCCGCCTTGCTGGAACGGAGGTTCGCGGTCGCGGCCGCCTCGTTGGTACGGATGTCGTTGACCTTCTCTTCGGAGACGAAGTTGCGATCCTTGAGTGCCGAATAGCGTGCGGTGTCAGCACGACTCTTGGCGATCAGCGCCTCATCGCGGGCAGCGGTGGCCTCGGCCTGCTGCAGACGGGCGCTAAAATCGGTCGGATCAAGACGGATCAGTACATCGCCCTGCCTGACGTGCTGTCCCTCGGTAAACAGAACGGCGGCCACCTGGCCATCGACCCGTGCCTTCAGTACAACGCTTTCGTAGGCTTCGGCACGTCCGACAACCCGTAAGGTCACAGGAATGTTTCTCTCAGTGGCCTTGGCCGTAGTGACGGGAACAGGGAGAGGATCCGATTTCTTTTTCGCATTGCCCTCAGAGCATGCGGCAAGGGCCAGGACGCTGATGAGCAGGAGAGCAATGCGGGTTGGAATCACGGGAGCAGGCTTTCGTCGGCGTAGAGTTCTTCGACCGTTTCACGGCGGCGAACGAGGTAAGTCTGCGCACCGTCGACCATGATTTCGGCGGCACGCGGGCGAGTATTATAGTTTGAACTCATGGCCATGCCGTAGGCGCCGGCGGATTTGACGGCGAGCAGGTCGCCGGGTTCAATGCAGAGAGGGCGCTTGCGGCCGAGAAAGTCACCTGATTCGCAGATCGGGCCGACGATATCCCAGTTGAGGACTTTTCCATTGCCTGGCACTACCGGAACGATGTCGTGCCAGGCGTCGTAAAGCGCCGGCCGGGCGAGATCGTTCATGGCGGCATCAACGATGGCAAAGTTCTTCTCTGCACCGGGTTTGAGGTATTCAATTCGAGTGAGCAGAACGCCGGCGTTACCCACAAGACGCCGCCCTGGTTCGAGCAGAATTTTGAGGCCCCGGCCCTTGAGCTTCTGCAACAGTGGCTGCAGGTAGGATTTGACGCTGGGGGCTTCTTCGTCCTTGTAGCAGATGCCGAGTCCGCCGCCGAGATCGATATGGTGCAGGGCTATCCCGCTCGCCGCGAGCTGGTCAATGAGTTGCAGGAGCTTGTCAAGTGCTTCGGCAAAGGGTGCCGGATCGAGCAGTTGCGATCCGATATGGCAGTCGATGCCGATGACGTCGAGGTTGGGCAGGCTGGCCGCGTGCCGGTAGATTTTCAGTGCGTCTTCGTAGGCTACGCCGAACTTGTTTTCCTTGAGACC